>JAGVYW010000004.1 GCA_018303075.1 Candidatus Woesearchaeota archaeon
GATTTGTTTAAAGATCATATGGATGATGCTGTATCAAGGCTTAGAGAGAAAGATATTAATCATACAAATAGAGCAACATTAACAAAAAATATGCTTTTCAGCTGTGCTTTTGGTAGTTTTAAAATACGTAGTTCGTTATATTGTCTTGGATATTGGTATAAATATAATGAATTTGATGATGAGATTAAAATGTCTGTAGATTTATTAGAAAATTATTATTACTTGGCATTAAATACATCTCATGAACAGCCAGGTCGAAATGTTAGTTTCATCAATTTTACACTTATTGATGGAAATGGTGTAACTCCAATAGTTAAAAATTTTAATCCTTACGATGATGGTTTGAACGATGATTTTGTACCAATAAATGATGGAGATAATGTTTTTGGAAATATCTCTTCTCAGAATAAAGTACATTATAGAATTAAAGAAGCTCACAGCGATGTAATAAAAGCTCCAATTGTTCATCAAATGATTTTGAATCGAATAAATAATTTGCCAGAAAAAGAAGAAAAGGTGTATAAAATTGGTTAAGAAAAGTAGATTTGTACTAGGGTATTTTGTAATTAATATTATTTTCATCTCTTTAACAATCATAATCTTTTATCTTTATTATGTTTTTATAATTAAATCAATTAATTTTTTATCGCAATTTGATTTAAATAAATTTAAAATAATTTTCTTATTTACACTTCCCTTTGCAATTATTAATTCATTTATTTCCTTATCTTTTCATTCAAAAAAAGAAATAATAAGATATTTAGGATATGTATTCTCCACTATTTTATTTTTATTAATTATTATCATTATTTTATTTTTTATGAGTATAACACACACTAATTTTTTTACATTTGATTAAAATATAGGAGAGTAAAATGAAACAAAAACAATCCAACCAAAAATCGAAATTATCATATAATTATAAAATGATTAATACATTATTTTTTGTTATCGATAATTCTCCTGTTGTACTAGCTCATGGAATGCACAGCGATTTATTTACATGGAATGATTTTGCAAATAAATTAGCTGAAAGTGGAAAAGATGTTTGGACAATAGAAATTACTGGTGGACCAAATACAGAATGTGATAATTGTACTGATTATACTTACCAAGATTTAACTGATTATTATTGGCCTGCATTAATCTCAGGAGTAGTCCAATATTCTGGAAAAACTAAAATAGATTACATAGGTCATAGTAATGGTTGCAGAGCAGCATTAAGTTCATTGAATAGTTATTCAAATTCTGGAAAGAATCATGCTGGAAATTGTTTTAACTCAGAGACAGGATTCTATGATATTCAATGTGATTTCCCGATTTTACCTGTGGATAATTTCTTTGGGATTGCATGCCCTGTTACGTTAAATGGTAACAGCTATGCTGGAGATACCATAACAAAGTTAGTAGATGGAACTCCAGCTGGAACTATCGCAATAAATCAACTACGTAATGAATCAAAGAAGCATATTTACAAAAAAGAATTTGGAAAAAAAATAAGTACCCTTGGATACATTTTTTACTTTACTGATTTGTATGAAGATAACTATAAAATTTCGGTGAATTTACAAGAGTTTTATAATAATTTATACATAGATAATAATACTCTCTTTTCAGGAGGAAATATAACTGTAAATAAATCAATTATTATAGGCGGTAATAGGGTACCATTCCATTTTAGTAATAAAGATAATGATGGTGCGGTTCCAATATCAGATATGTTTATATTAAACAATACAATCAATTCAAGCAATAAAAAGCTAACCTTTTTTGGAGATACTCATTCAGGATTAATAACAAATCATGCTGTTATAAATTATGTAAAAGGTGAATTGAAATGAATCTAAAAAGATACAGTATTTATTTTTTAAAAGGATTTTTTGTAACATTTATTTCTGCAATAGTTTCCATAGTATTATTTATCATCGGCAATAGATTTTATAATCATCCTTCGTCAGGCTTAATCTTATTACCTCCTGAAATACCAACCTTGATTTTTGTTATTTCATTTATTATATGTGTTTTTTCATATTTATCTTTAAAACAAACTGAAATTGAAGATTACAAAGAAAAGACTTTATTCTTATATTTATCTTCCCTTTCGTTTCTTTTAGTGATTTTTTTTATCGTATATGGAATCTATCAATATGATGGTATTCTTACGGTAGTTAGTATTTTCCTGCCTTTTTTATTTGCTCCAATTATACCATTATTCACAGATTCAATTAATTTTTTTAAGAATAAAAAGATTACAGCTTTAATCATGTCAATATTTGTTTTATTATTTATTTCAGGATTTACATATGTTATATTAAAAGTAATCTAGACAAAAAGAAAAAAACTAAAATGAAAACAACCAAAACTAAACAAGCGTCATATAGTCATCGAAGACTATTCAATTTTATCTAGAAATCAATCATGTGAGGGTTAAATATGGATAAACTAACTAAAATAAATATTAAGAAAAGAACCATTTTTATTTTATGTGCTATTTTCTTAGCGATATTCACTTTATATGGTTTTTTATTGACATCATTTAATTCTAAATTGATTTTGGTTACTAGTTTAATTTTAACTTTAATCTATTATTTCATTTGTTTTAAATTATACCATCACTATACCAAGTTTCTAGAATTTCTATGTAAAAAAGACGCCTTAGGACAAGAGAAAATAAGTAAAATAGTATCAGATGCATGGATTCTACCCTCATTTGTGTTAATTATTTTCTTAATATTGTTTTTAATCTCCATTTATTATTTGTCTATAATATCAAATACTGCAGGTTGGACGGAAATAGATTATGGGTCAAGAATAAGATCAATAAATAATTCATATAGATGGATAGGTTTAATAGCACTTAGTTTAGGTATGTTATTACAAATATATCTTTTAAGGAAAAACAATTTACAATTAATTAAAGCAATAATCTATTCAATTATTGCAGTGTTTTTATTTGGCTGTATTATTTTAGTTATTATGGGTATGTTTATGACATTAATATCTGTTATATAAATAAAAGTATAGGTGTAAAATGAAAACAAAATCATTCAAACAATCATTGTATATCATATTGTTTTTGTTAAGCATCTCGCTAGCTTCAGCACTAACAATTCCACAATTAATTGATTCATATGATTATAGTTTAAATAAAGGAATAACCTCAATAACAAATTCTTCTGATACAATGATTGATTCTAATAATGATTCAGTTAATGATACATTACAATTAACTTTAAACACTACAGGCTCTGCTGGGACTTATTTGTTTTTTGTTGATTTAGAAGATAATAATAAAACTATTTCAAGTAATTTGAATAAGACAATCTCTACAAATGATAGCCTTACAATTAATTTCTCAACAACATTGTTGCAAACCAAAAAATTCAATTACACTGTGAGAATTTATAATTTAAGTGATGAATTAATCTATAGAAATAATAAAACAGAAACACAGTTATATGGTTATTTTCAGAATGGTACAAGTATTCTCTCTATAACTGATCAAAATATCAACAATAATTATATTAGAATAAATTTAAGCTTAAATAACACTCAGAATTTAACAACAAATGTAACAGTTGTTCTTACTTATAACCAATCTACTATAAACACAGTAAGTGAAAATAATATAACTCAAGGACTTCAAATAATCTCAATTGATGTTAATAATGAAATAATTAAATCAACTCATTATAATGGAAAATTCAGTATTAATAAGGTTGCAATTGGAGATCAAATCTTTAACTTAGATTATAATACTTCATCCTATAATTATGAATTGTTTGCTGCAACAAATTACATCAATGGTGTTACTTTAGGATTATATGATAATAATAGTAATAATCTCTCAGAATTATTGCAAGTTAATGTTTCTCTTAGAATATTGGAAGAAGGTAATTTTAGTATTAATCTTATGTTAAATGACAATTTTGGGAATTATATTGCAAATACAACTGTGCCACAAAGATATCTTATAGCAGATAATTATGAACTTACTGCAAATTTTAGTGGTGAAGAAATTTATAAAAGCAGATTAAATGGTCCATATGTTATTTCAGTTGCAGCTATTATCAAGGATAATACTACACAAGATATAGTGTATGATACAAATAAATCAGCTAATTATATATATTCAAATTTTGAAGCTCCAGAAAGATCAGATTTAATAATTGATATAATAAATATATCTTATACAGGTGAATTAACAAAAGTTCTACTGAATATCTCAAACAAAGGAACTGCACCAGCATTCAATGTGTTTGTAGATCTTTTTGATAATAATACATTTAGTTACAATCAATCAATTTCATTAATCAATGTAAGCCAATCCTACCTAATTGAAGCAAATAATTCTAATACAACAGAATATTTAATTTATTACGGATTTGTTGATTTAGATAACTTCATAGATGAGGAAAATGAAACTAATAATTTAGATATTTACCCAAGTATTTCATTTAAAGGAACAGCAGCAACGCCAAATCCAATTGGGTTTGGTCAAAATGTGACTATTGGTTCAATTATCATGAGTGATAATAAGATTCATAATGCATATGTTAATATAATTCAACCAAACGGAGTGGATGCAAATTATACAATGACAAATCTCAGTAATTCTTGGTCATTTAATTTTTCAAGTTATTTAAATGGAACTTATAATTATACTATCTATGCAAATGATACTTCAGGATTAATAAATTTAGTTTCAGGTAATTTTCAAATCCATGCTAACTTTTTTATCATTGTTAAGGCTATCAATGATACTTATTTTGAAAATCAACTTGTAAAATTGTCAAACACAACAGTTAATGAAGATTCACTGCAAAAGATAATAATCACAAATTTCACAAACGGAAAATCAAAAGAGCATTTAGCATTTACAACAAATCAAAGTTTAATTCGCTATCTCAAAATTAAAAAGATATCAAACATTACTTCTGCTTATGTTACATTGACTGGAAGAAACATCACAGATCTTCCTCAGTTTGTCAATGATGATCAAAATGTGTATAGTAACACAACATATAATGTAAATTTTAGTCTAAACATAGAAAATAAATCTGTTCAGCGATTATTCACAGCAGAAAGAAGTGCACCTTATACTTGTTCTGGATTATGTGGAGCAACATGTGGATTTGATGAATTTATAAAAATTAATGATCAATATATCTGTGGAATTGGTAATGATTGTGAACCTTTAGGTCAGGGTTTTTGTACACAAAGTAATTTCTCTCTTGACAATGCTTCAATCAATAATGGAATCAACAACATCAGCATTTATCAAAGCATAGGTTGTTGCGAACTTCACACCACTTTTGATCAAATTATTGCAGATGATTTTGCAAGCTACATTTACAATCAGAACAAATCTGTGAGCCCTCCAATAAATACTTATTTAGATATTGGTAATGATGCAACTCAAGAATGGAATTTGACAGGAGAATTTTTTGGTTCAAATATCACAAATAATCTTTCCTCAGCTATTACTAATTACCTCAGCTCCTGCACTGCTGATAGTAATGGTTTTTGTTTAGTTCCATTTGTGTTCTTCTCAAATTCAACAGGTGTATTAGAATATTCAAATATCAATATTATCTATTACATCAATAGTAATCTTTCAAGAATTGAAAATGTAGGCAGTACAAATTCATCTTATTATTTATTGATGAAGGTGCAGTTTTTTAATGTAAGCTCTGAACAATGGGAAGAGCAAGCAATTATTCTCAATGAAACTTCGCCAAGAACACTTTACCCACTACACTATTTACAATTAGATCCATTATGGAATCAAAACGCGTGGAATACTTCAAACAACCTTGTTGGAACTTACAGAGTTTACATCGCAGCAACAGACGAGAATAATGTCGTTCTAAAAAATAAAAACGGTTCTGAAATTGTTGCAACATACAACTTTACCATCATTTCCTTAACTCCGCCAACCCACGATACCCCCATCTTAAATGCAACTGACAATCCAAGAAATTCAACATTTGCAAATTTAACTGTTTATAATCAATCTACATCTGATAGTGCGAAGAATATCATAGATTGGAAACTTAACTCTAATTCAATTGCTCTTGTCAATCTGCCATTTGAAGACAATAATGGCTCAGCTGTAACAATTGCAAAAGACTATTCAAGCTATAATAACAATGGTACTGTAATTGGTGCTGTATTCTCAGCAACTGCTGGATATGACGAAAGAGGAGCATATTTATTTGATGGAAATGGAGATTATATTAAACTTAATGGTACTTCTCTAAATAATCTTACGCAGAATATAACTTTTTCTGTTTGGATTTATTCTGCATCAAATGATTATGCTATGATTTATGGAGGATACAATAACACAAATCCTTGGGAGGGTATTGGTATTCTTAAGGATAAAACATCTGGTGGAATCTGTAGTGGCGATGCTACAAAAGTAGGTTATTGGAGAGGTGGTGCTGCTTGGCTTTGTTCAGCAACTGGATTATTACAACTAAACACATGGACACATTTAGTTATATTACACAATTCCACAGGCGTAACATTTTATAAAAATGGAGTTATTTTTGGTTCAACAATATCAGCTGGAGTAGCTTCTGCTTATGCAGGAAGTAAATCAATTGGAGCAATGGCAGATGCAAGTGGTAATTTCTTCAACGGAACAATTGATGAATTTAAAATTTATAACAGAGCTTTATCAGCAGAGCAGATTAAAGCAATTTATGACAACAGAACAGATTTGATTGTAAGCCAAGAAACAGAAGTAGGAGATATTTGGGTAGTATCCGTAACTCCAAACAATGGAATATTAGATGGTATAACTCTAATAAGCAATAACCTAACAATTCGTCCAGATCAAACATCACCAACACAAACAACTCCAATTTTGAATGCAACAGATCATCCATTAAATTTAACAACTGTAAATCTGACTGTTTACAATCAATCAACTTATGACATTGATAAGGACTCAGTTAAAAATAGTATAGATTGGCGAGTTAACATCTCATCTATTGCTGTTTTAAACATGCCATTTGAAGAAAATGGAAGTTCTTCAACAGTTGTTAAAGATTATTCAACATACAACAATGATGCTGTTGTAACAAATGCGGTATTTTCTGCAGTTGCTGGATATGACAATAAAGGTGCATACCATTTTGATGGAAATGGAGACTATCTAGATGTAGGAGCATTGGATAGTTCATTAAACGATTCAGCATTTACAGTCGAAGCTTGGATAAGAGCTGTGAATCAAACAAGCAGTTATGCTGGAATTGTAGGAAGTGAAGTAGGAACACCAAGAACAGGATTTGCATTCACATTAGGCAACAATGGACAATTATATATATGGACAGCAGGAGACACTTGGGATGGCAGCAATTTTGCTTCAAGAATAGACGACAACCAATGGCATCATGTTGCTGTAACTATCAATAAATCTGGTACTTTATTCTTCTATAAAGATGGAGTTAAGGATGGTCCTTACACATCTTGGTTATTTAACGTTTCTTCTGTTGGTTATATTGGCGCAAGATTTTATAGTTACGTTCAAGAATATTTTAATGGCACAATTGATGAAGTTAAAATATACAACAGAGCTTTATCTGATGAGCAAATCAGAGCCAATTACAATAATAAAACAAATATTATAGTAAGTCAGGAAACTCAGAAAAATGATATTTGGAATGTTGCAGTAACTCCAAATGATGGAAAGAACGATGGCAATACTTTATTAAGCAATAATGTAACTATTATTAATTCTGCTCCTTTACAACCTACATTATTAATTCCGCAAAATAATTCTCACACAAATGATAATACAACAACATTTTCATGGACAACAACTGATCCAGATAATGATCAAATAAGCTCTTATGAACTAATAATTTCAAATACTACTGCATTTACACAAATAATAATCAATAAAACAGTTTCAATTGCTAATTATACTCTTAATCAAACAGAAGAGTTAAATGACGGGACATATTATTGGAGTGTAAAAGCATGTGACACAGAAAAATGCAGCAATTATTCTGAATATTTTAACTTTACAATTGACACAATTAATCCATTTATCGAATGGTATATTCCAAAGACAGATAACACTTCAATAATTAATGAACAAAATATTACATGGGATGTAAAAATTAGTGATAGTAATTTGTATAATGTTTTAATGAATGTTACAAATGCTTCTAACTCTTTATTTTATACTGAATATATTCAGAATATTACAGGAAGTACATATAATTTTAGTAATACAACAGATTTAACTTCATGGAAAAAAGGAAATTATACAGTTGAAGTTAGTGCAGGAGATGATCATACTTATGGTTCATTGCATGGGTTAGATTACACAATACAAAATGATGGAATTACATTTGGAGATGGTTTAGTAAACAAGAAAATTTATGTTGGTTATTATAGAGATGGAACATTTAACCTTTTAACAACACAAGAAATACAAAATCATAATATTTCTTTTTCAGTTAAAGAGATTAATAAAGAGTATAAATGGAATATGAGCTTTAAAAGACCACAAAATGATTTGCAATTTGGATTTGCTATCCCAGTAGATAGTTTAATTCTAAGAAACAAGGACAAAGGTCATTTTGTGTGGGATAAATGGTATATTGATTTTGAAGATTTAGTAAATAATAATTTTGAAATAAATGTAATTAATAAAAAGATAAATGGCATTAATTATTGGATTGTTTATACTTCAACAGCTTATTGCAACACACCAAAAGGAACTACTTGTATTCTTGATCCAACTGTTGGCGGCTTAAACATTGTTACAGAATATAAATCAATTTTTGTCAATAAAAAACCAACTCAAACAACACCAATTTTAAATGCAACTGATAATCCTAATAACACAACAAATGGTAATCTAACTGTTTACAATCAGTCAACAAATGATAATGATGGTGATTCTGTAAAGAATATTATTAATTGGAAACTTAATAGTACATCTATTAGTGTCTTAAATATGCCATTTGAGGGTAATCTTAATGATTCATCTCATGTTGCAGATTATTCATTAATTTATTCAAATACAGCAACTGTAACAAATGCAGTATTTAATAATAATATTGGATATGACAATAAAGGCGCATACCAATTTGATGGCAATGGTGATTACATTAATATTGGAGCTTTAGATGATTCTCTAAATGATTCAGCATTTACAGTCGAAGCTTGGATAAAAGCTGGAAATCAAACAAGTAGTTATGCAGGAATTGTTGGTACTGATTTAGGTTCTCCAAGAACAGGATTTGCATTCACATTAGCAAATAATGGACAATTATATTTATGGACAGCAGGAGACACCTGGGATAGCAGCAATTTTGCTACAAGAATAGACGACAACCAATGGCATCATGTTGCTGCGACTGTTGATAACTCAAAAATGTTATATTTTTATAAAGACGGTATTAAAAATGGTCCTTATAATTCAGGATTATTTAATATATCATCAGTTGGTTATATAGGAGCAAGATATTATAATGATATTCAGCAATTCTTCAACGGAACAATTGATGAAGTCAAAATATACAATAGAGCTTTATCAGAAGAGCAGATTAGAGCTAATTACAATAATAAAACAGATATAATTGTAAGTAATGAACTTAAAATAGGAGATATTTGGAGTGCTGTAGTAACCACAAATGATGGAATTTCTGATGGAAACAGTAAAGAAAGCAATAATCTTACAATTTATGCAGGACAAACTGCCCCAACACATGATAATCCTATTTTAAATGCTACAGATCATCCAACTAATTCAACAAACGCAAATTTAACTGTTTACAATCAATCAACAGATGATATTGATGTGGATTATGTAAAAAATATTATTGATTGGAGAGTTAACAGCAGTTCTATTGCAGTATTGAACACACCTTTTGAGGAAAACGGCTTTGCTGTATCAAATGTTAAAGATTACTCAACATTTTCTAATAATGGAATTGTTACAAATGCTGTGTTCAATAAAAGTGGTGGTTATGATGGAAAAGGTGCATACCATTTTGATGGAAATGGAGACTATCTAGACGTAGGAGCATTGGATAGCTCATTAAACGATTCAGCATTTACAGTCGAAGCTTGGATAAGAGCTGTGAATCAAACAAGCAGTTATGCTGGAATCGTAGGAAGTGAAGTAGGAACACCAAGAACAGGATTTGCATTCACATTAGCAAATAATGGACAATTATATATATGGACAGCAGGAGACACTTGGGATGGCAGCAATTTTGCTTCAAGAATAGACGACAACCAATGGCATCATATTGCTGCGACTGTTGATAGCTCAAAAATGTTATATTTTTATAAAGACAGTATAAAAGATGGACCATACTCTTCTGGCTTATTCAATGTTTCTACAATATGTTATATAGGAGCAAGATATTATAGTGGTATTCAAGAATACTTTAATGGCACAATTGACGAAGTAAAGATTTATAATAGAGCTTTATCTGAAGAGCAAATCAGAGCTAATTACAATAATAGAACAGATTTGATTGTAAGCCAAGAAACAGAAGTAGGTAATATCTGGACAGCAGCTATTACTCCAAATGATGGCTCATTAGATGGATTAACGAAAGAAAGCAATAGTGTTGCAATTACATAAAATTTATATTTTCGAAAATTATTTATATGATATAAATAGAATTAGTATATATAGATTGATAGTGTCTTTTCGAGCACTACTTATAAAGAGGTACAAATCATGGATCTTATCTATCAGTTAAATACATTATTTCCTCATCTAAAAGCAGAGTTGCATATGGCAAACATGATGATTAAACCAGAGGCATTTATAAAAAAAGCATTAGGATTATCTTTTTTTGTTGCTATGACTATGTTGATATTTGGTTTTTTCATGCTTTCTGTGTTTAAGGCATCTTTGTTTCTATTGCTTCCAATATTCATATTTTTCTTTGCAATCTTTTTTTTCTTTTTCATAAATAGTCCTAAAACTGCTATCAGAAAAAGACAGCGTGAGTTAGATAAAGAAGTTATTTTTGCAGGAAGATTCTTGTTAGTAAAATTATATTCTGGCACTCCTCTTGTTAATGCATTGATGGATGCTTCAAAAAGTTATGGTGTTGCTCAGTCTTATTTTAAGGAGATGGTTGATGATATTAATCTAGGCACTCCTGTTGAGCAAGCAATTGAGAATGGTATGAAATATTCTCCATCAGAAAAGTTTAGAAAGATTCTTTTTCAGATAAATAATGCGCTTAAGATTGGTGTTGATGTTACAAAATCCTTAGAAAATACTTTGGATGAGTTGACTGCAGAGCAATTTGTTGAGATTCAGAAATATGGAAAAAAGCTTAATTCATTAGCTTTATTTTATATGTTAATGGCAGTTGTCATACCATCATTAGGTGTTGCGATGTTTGTAGTTATTGGTTCATTGGTTGGTTTTTTTACAGCAGAAAACTCAAAACAGGTGTTTATTGGTGTTATAGCATTCCTTATTATAATTCAGATGGTGTTTATTTCAATATTCAAAACAGCGAGATTATCAGTCAATTTATGATTAAAAAGTAAAAGTTAATGATAATAAATTATTGGTGCATGACTAATGAAAATAAATGATTTCATGGGAAAATTCTTCTTCGCAGAAGAATTTGGTAAAGCGTTTGTTCCAAGAAGATTTCGTGCTGGATTACGCGGGTATTTATTTAAAGCAGGAATCTATTCTGAGCCGTATAAAGCATTTGGTATTCTTTTTTATCTAGCATATGCAATTACATTTGTGATATATTTTAAGACAGATATGTACAAAAGTATAGCTATACAGTCTTCTTTATTTATGTCCTTTTTTGAAGCATTTATAATTTGGCTTATATTCCCGTTAGCAATTGTTGGTTTGTTTATGATGTTTATCTATTTCTTTATAGATATTCGTGTTTTTAATAGGACAAAAAAATTAGAGGAGATTTTGCCTGATTTCTTAGCAGTTGTTTCTTCAAACTTAAAAGGTGGATTGTCATTTGAGAATTCTCTTTGGCTTGCGATAAAACCTCAGTTTGGAATATTGGCAGATGAAATTTCAATTGCTGCGAAAAAAGTAATGACTGGTCATGATGTTGATCAGGCATTGACAGAGTTTACAGATAAGTATGATTCTCCGATGTTAAAAAGAACAATTGCCTTGATTGTTGGCGAACTCTCCTCAGGTGGAAAAATTGCAAATATCCTTGACAATATTGTTGCAAGCATGAAAAAGCAGAAAGAGCTTAAAGATGAGATGAATGCTTCTGTTATTTCATATATGATATTTATTTCAGCAATTGTTATCTTTATAGCTCCAGTGTTATTTGCCCTCTCGCTGAATCTTTTAAGTGTAATTCAGGGTGTTACAGGATTATTATCAGGAGCAGGCGGTGGTTCTGGCTCACCTAAGCTGTTAGGAAATGTTACTGAAGTTAGTGTTGACAAAGATATGTTCGTAAACTTTTCAAGATTGGCAATTGGAGTTATTTCTCTTTTTGCTTCAATGATTGTTTCAATTCTTGAAAAAGGCAACATTAAAGCAGGAGTTAAGTATATTCCAATATTTTTAATCAGTTCACAAGTATTTTATCAGATATGTTTGAGTTTGTTTGGATTATTGTTTGGAAGCATGATTAAGTTTTAAAATACTAACATTTATATAATTCCTTATTCTAAAAATAAACAATGATTGATGTATTCATCTCTAATAGAGGGAAGATTAAGCAAAGCTCTCTTGAGTTATCTTTATCTAAAAAAACAAATTCTTTAATTTGGATAGATTGTCTTAATCCGACAAAGACAGAGCTTATACAGCTGCATAAATCTCTTAAGATATCAATGAGTGATTTGCTTATTGCTATGGATGATGCAGAAAGAGCAAGAGTTGAGCCAGGAAATTACTCGATGATTATATTTAGGCCTGCTGTTTTTATTAAGAATCATATATCAACATCAACATTAGGTATTTTTGTAAAAGACAATTTTGTTGTGTGCATTCATAAGGATGAGATAAGAACATTATCTTTTCTCAAGACAAATCCTCCAAAATTCATGCTAAGCAATGGTAAGAGTTTTCTTATTTATATTATAATTTCAAGACTTATTAAGCGATATGATGAGATTCTTGATCAAGCTGAACGTCAAATTGATTTAATTGAAGAGGATATTCTCAACAAGATTGAAAAAAATTATATGCAGGAAACATTTAGCTTGAAAAAGACATTGATTTATTTTAGAAAAGCTCTGCGTAATAATACTGATGTCATTAAATCACTTTCACAGGGAGTTGCATTTTTTGTAAAAGAAAAGAATTTGTATGATGATCTCTTTCAAGATGCATTGCAGCTTGTTGAAGTTGAAGAGATTAATAGAGACAGATTAAAGGAAATTCTTAATGTTCATCTTTCAGAAGTTTCAAATAATATGAACAGGATTATGAAGACATTCACAGTTATTGCTTCTATTGTTCTAGTTCCATCAATCATCACAGGATATTACGGCATGAATTTCCAGCATATGCCTGAGTTGCAATGGGAATATGGGCAGTTTTTTGCTCTTGGGATTATTTTAGTATCTGTTTTTATTCTAGTTTCTTATTTCAAAAAGAAAAAGTGGTTATAATATTATCTCAAACAAAAAACTATATATAGTTGTCTTGATTACTAATTTACATAAATGAGGGGTTCTCTATGGAAAGGAGCATGAAGAATATAGGTATGTGGAAAAAAATAATTGAATCCAGAGATGTAATTGGCTACGAAAGAGAATCCAATGAATTAAAAACACGTATAGAAGCAAGACTTAACAATGATAACAGTTGGACAATCTTCTTGACATATTATGATGGCAAAGGTGTTAGTTATACAGAAGAATATACAAGTACAACTCAAAAAGATGCTCTTGATTTAATAACAGTTCTAAAGAATAAACGCTTAAAATCCAGAAAAGAACTGCAGCAATTAAAGCAATCATCAGAAAAGAAGTTAAAAGTAGAAGTCAAGCGGGAATTTCGTGATTATAATGTTGAAAAATGGATATTCTCTTTAGAAGAAGGTATTTTTAACAATTTTATTTATATCAGGGAAGCAGATTTTATTGATTTGGATATTATTATCAATTCCAAATACAAACAATATGAAGAAAAGATCATTGCATATCTTGTCAAATATCTTGGATTAGAGGATTATGGTGCAGTTATTAGAGAAAACATTTTCTATTACACAGAAAACAAGCAAAAGCTTGACAACAACAGCAATGCAGATGTTTTTATTAATGCAATGGACTTTGAATTTGCTGATGAAGATGAGTAAATTTTTCAGCATATTATTTTCTAATTTATTATATTCAAATCCATTATTTAGTTTACTAAATCGTAAGTATTTTAAACACAGTTTATCTCTATCAGGCAAATGGCAGATTATAGCGATAGAATCAAAGAACTAGAAGAAGAGATAAAAAATACGCAATACAACAAGCGTACACAGCATCACATTGGTTTAGTAAAAGCAAAGATTGCAGTTCTGAAAGACAAAGAAATCGCTAGAAGCAGTTCTGGCGGCAAAGGACAAGGTTATTCTGTCAGAAAAACAGGTGATGCAACAGTTATTCTAATTGGCTTTCCTTCAGCTGGAAAATCAACATTATTGAATGGTATAACAAATGCAAATTCTCCTGTTGCGGCATATGAATTTACAACATTAAATGTAATTCCTGGTGTTTTAGAATACAAGGATGCAAAAATCCAAGTATTGGATGTTCCTGGAATCTTAAAAGGAGCTGCTTCAGGCAAGGGAAGAGGAAAAGAAGTTCTTGCAGTTATTCAAAGCGCAGATTTGGTTATTTTTGTTGCTGATGTATTAAGGCCAAATGCTTTGCCTGTATTGCAGAAGGAAGTATATGATGCGCATATTCGTTTAAACCAGCGAAAACCTGATGTCAAGATAAAAAAAACAGCTCGCGGCGGAATAAGAATTGGAAAGACAGTTAAACTGAGCCAATTAAATGATGAAACAATAAAATCAATTTTGCAGGAGTTCAGATTAAATAATGCAGATATTGTGATTCGAACAGATATTACTGCTGACCAATTGATTGATGTTATAGAAGGCAATAAAAAGTATATTCCAGGCATTGATTTAATGAATAAGATGGATATGATTTCTCCTGAAGAGCTAAAAAAGATTTTAGATGAATATCAGATAGATATAGCGATTTCTGCAGAAAAGAAGATTAATTTGGATAAATTAAAAGAGATGATTTTCAGAAGATTAGGATTTATTCGCATTTATTGTAAACAAGCCAGGCAAAAAGCAGATTTAGATATTCCTCTGATTATGCTGGAAGGTTCAACACTGCGGGATATGTGCAACAAACTTCATAAAGATTTTGTTAACAAATTTCATTTTGCAAGACTCTGGGGAAAATCAGTCAAATTTGACGGTCAGAAAGTATTAAAGCTGGAACATAAATTGCTTGACAAAGATATTGTTGAACTGCATATGAGATAGGTTTATATATTGTGTTCTAATTCTAAGAATGTGTTCGGCGAAAAAGCTATAAAATTATAATCACTTTATAAATAAAATACTTTATATATTCATGAGTATATTTAACTTATAATATGGATGAGAAACAAACCAGAGAGCAATTGATTGACAAGCAATTAAAGTCTGTCGGTTGGCTTAAGAGTTACATAAAAGAAGAAGTAAACTCAGTTAGATCTAAGTTTAAAATTAAAGAATATATTCTCTCTCAAAGTCAGGGAGATGACTCTGGCAGATTCATTGATTATTTATTATTAGCAGAGGATAATTCTCCTATTGCATTAATAGAAGCTAAGAAGTTCTCAGTTTCAGAAGACAAAGGAAGAGCTCAAGCGAGAACATATCAAAAAGATATTGAGAGCCAGATTGGAGAAAGAATTCCTGTTTTTTTAACGAATGGTCATAAATGGTTGTTTATTGATCAAGATGGTGTTGAAAGGCATGTTAGCGGAGTATTTTCTCAAGCAGATTTAAAGAGAAGGATGGAATTATTCCGAAAGAGAAGAGACCCAACAAAAATAAGCATTGATAGAATTGTTGACAGACCAAGAAGTGTTCTTGTAGTAAAACAATTAATGGAACATATCCAAAAAGGATATAGGTCAGCTTTAATTTCTATGGCAACAGGAACAGGAAAGACAAGAGTTGCAATGTCAATGATTGATGTTTTACTTAGGGCAAATATTGTCAGAAATG
>JAGVYW010000005.1 GCA_018303075.1 Candidatus Woesearchaeota archaeon
TTCGTAAACACAGAAATTTCTGAATAAAGTAAAATATGAGAAACTTTTCCCCATTATTTCTTTATTTTCTCTCATCATTCGATGTATTTTCCCTAAATTATGAGCAATTGATATCAAATTCATCTCAATTTTTGGATTACTTAATTTTAGGAAGAGAAAGGGGCTTAGTCCTTCGGACATATTGCCTTTTACTTCGTAAAAGAAATTATAAGAAGGGACGTCAAGATAGTCTTTTTCTGCGGAAAAAGGAATCTATAATTACCAAAAGAAATCTTCAATCATTATATTCTCTTTTCTAACTCCCAAATGGATTAATGCTTTTTTCACACAATCTTTCATTGTTTCTGGTCCGCATATATAGAATTGATTATTTCTTACATCATGGACATACTTTTTTAACATGGCTACATCAATATAACCTCTTTCACACATCCCAAAAGATGCTTCGTCATTACTCAAGATATAAACTTTCTTAAACCATGCTTCTTTTATGTTATCCAACTCGTTCTCAAAGATTATATTTGTTTTGGTTTTTGAACCATATAATAATAGTATGTTTTGTGTTTTATTCTTATGCACATAATCTTTTAAAATACTTATAAATGGAGTAATCCCCACACCACCAGCAATAAAAACCAAGTTTTTGACATTGTTTTTTATAGTAAAAATTCCAAATGGTCCATCTACTATAACTTCCTCTCCTTCTTTTAATTGTGAAGCTATTTTTGTAAATCTTCCAGTTATTTTTATTGTAAAATCTAAAGTGTTCTCTTCTGGTGAACTTGAAATTGTGAATGGATGTCTTGCATATAGTTTGTCCTTGTTTATCCTTAAAAAACAAAACTGGCCGGGTTTGAAATGTAGTCTCTTGTTGGGTCTTAGCTTTAATGTAAATACCTCAGGAGTTTCCCATTTTATTTCTTTAATATAGCACTTAAATTTTCTATGCCTGACCTTATAGTAAGTCCTGTAAATCACCCCAATGATTATTCCAACTAATAGAATACCAAATATTGACTTTACAAAAATGTTTCCAGTATCTGATCCAATATTCCAGGCATGATATAGGCTAAAAAAGAATAAAATATAAATGAGAATATGAATATACTGCCAGACATTATAAGATATTCTTTTGTATAGTGCTGATGAAACCATCACAATAACATAAAGATAAAGAGAGATTACCCCTAAAGCTAATGGTAAAACTGCGAAATTCGGGATGAGATAATTAAAATAGTTACCGCTTGATAACATAAAAAACAAAGGATGAGCTATAACAAAAATAGAGGTTATTAATGCAAATTTTCTCTGAAATTTTATTATTTTGTCCATTCCAAAGACCCTATCAAAAAATCTTGCTGTATCTCCAGAGATAATTAAGATTGATAGGAATAAGAAACCAATTAAACCAGTTATTTTTCCAATTGAATGTAAAAGTAGATTTGTTGAGATGCCTTGAGAAATAAACGGGCTGAACACTACATAAGCAAAAACTAAGCAAGAAAAAACAATAAAAAATAAGAAAATATATCGGGCAATTTCTTTATCCATCAGTTACCCTCCAATTTACTCAATTACTCTGAGGGTTCCCCACTGTCCTTTTTGTCTATGTCCAGGAACTGAGCAGTAATAAATAAATTCTCCAGCCTTATCAGCTGTAAATTCTATAATTACTTCTTCATTTAATGGAGTATCTTTTTTGATGCCATATTCGTCAATAACAAAATCGTGATGCCCTTTAATATTCGTTACTTTTATTCTAACAATATCTCCTTTGCTGACACTTATATCTTTAAGTGAAAACCAAATTCCATTTTCATCATAAAAAGATTCCATCACAAACTCCTTAACATTTTCTGTGTTTGTTGTTTTCACAACATCACCTATTGTAGAAGGAGAGCCAAATATATTGACAAATCCTATCACTGCAACTACTAAAACCACCAATGCAACAATTCCTAAAACTATCTTCGTGTTCATTTTATTTTACCTCCTCGTAATTATTTATTTTATTCATTGAATATTTCCAGTATATCAACTTAATTGAGCTAATCTTCCAATAGATTGTTCTCCGGGATAATTTTGACCATTTATTTTCCATGTAGGATACCCAGTTACTCCAGCAGACAGGCACTCTTGCCTGTTTTTGTCACAATCTACATAATAACCATAAAATGAAACGACTATTATCAATACTGCTAAAATACCAGCAACCAAAATTTTATTTTTCTTTTTCATATTAATCATCTTATAGTAACTTTTATAAAATATTAATAGTAACCTTTATATACTATTTAAATGTTGCAGTAACTAATGGGTGTGGGACAGAATTCCATCAGCCAATCCAATAAGCATTATGCCATAAGGACGTGAGAGCATGATGTAACATTTCTAACTTCTTTAGTTGTTATTTTCACCAAGAAAAGTTACAGCAATTAAAAAAGAAAAGATAATAATAGAAGATGAAGTTGAAGAAATATTTGAAAGAGTTGTTACCCCATATGGAAACGGTGGTAAAATTGATTCTCAGAAAAAGTATATTGGAAGAAAAGTATTTGTTATTGTGCTAAAACAATAACATCAATGAATTCTGTCCCACACCCCTATTTCTCAATAACTATTTAAACTCATTCTCAATTATATGTTTCATGCAGATTACTCACAAAGACCTAAAACAAGGAATAATGAAAGTAAAAATTGAATCACTAGATGATCTCTGGGATTTAAGCAATATAATAGAAGAAAATGATTTAATTACAGCAAGAACTGAAAGAAAGATAAAATTAGGAGGAAGTGAAGACAGGAAATCTCAAGTTGTCATAAAACATATCACAATAACTTTAGTTGTTGAAAAGATAGAATTCTCACAAACAAATAATACTCTTAGAATCTCTGGAAAGATTACTGAATCTCCAGAAGATATTCCGCGAGGTTCATACCACACAATTACAGCAGAAGAATCTACAGTATTAACAATTAAAAAAGAGCAGTGGCTCAAATACCAGCTAGATAAATTAAAACAAGCATCACAGCAAAAACAATTGCGGGTTATTATCTGTGTATTTGATAGAGAACACGCAATCTTTGCAGTTCTTAAACGTTATGGTTATGAAATTCTTTCAGAAATAAAAGGCGATACCGAAAAAAAGAATTATACCGAAAAAATAAGTACAAATTTTTACAATGAGATTGTAAAAATTTTGCAGACTTACGATGAGAAATATAAGGCAACCGGAATCATTTGCGGTTCTCCTGCATTCTGGAAAAATTATCTTTATGAGAAACTAAAAGATACCAGCCTAAAAAGTAAGATATTGCTTGCACCCTGTAATTCTGTCAGCAAGAACGGCATTGATGAGCTTCTCAAGCGTCCAGAGATACAGACTGCCATTAAAGATGACAAGACAATCAATGAGATGAAGCTAATAGATCAACTATTTCTTGAGATAAAAAAAGGCGAAAAAGCATCTTATGGAACAAAAGACACCATAAAAGCAGTTGATTATGGAGCAGCAGAAATTCTTTTGCTTACTGACAATTACCTTATGAAAGGAAAAGAGAACAACACAGCAAAAGCAACAGAAAAATTGATGAGAACTGCAGAAGCAAATGGTGCAGAGATTAAAATAGTTTCATCAGAACACGATGGTGGAAAGAAATTAGATGGTTTGGGCGGGATTGCTGCGTTGCTGAGGTATAAGATTTAACTTAACCTATTTTTTCTCAATCTCTTTTGTAATTGCCCAATCAATTAATACTTCAGAGATATTGACAAGATACTGCTTGATGATTTTCTTGTCATAATCTGGGATCTTTCTAACCTTTATCTCTTTTATCTGCTGCACATTCTTTATAAAAGCAATTGCTGTTTCATAATTAAATAATATTTTCTTATCAAGAATATCGTGATAGTTCTGGATAATCGCATATATTCTCCGCAAGAATTCTTTATCTGTAGTATCTATCAGCAGCAAATGATCAACCATTTTCTCCAAATCTTTAGAAATAAGAGAAATATAATGCATTTCTATTGGTTCAAGAGAGTATTTTTCACTTGAGGTAAAAAAACTCAGAATTGCTTTGTCAATATAGAGCTTTGCTTTATCTATCTCTTCTTCATATCTTTCAACAAGCTCAAGATAGAAGTTTTTCTTCTGCATGATAAAGAGCATATTCTTAATCTTGACAACCATTGTTTTCAGCAATGCTTCAGGATGCTGTATGGAGATGCTTGATTCACAGCTGATTGTTTTTCCGCTTACCTCAACTAATTCAACTCCAAGCAACTTTTTTTGCTGTAATATTGTTTTCAACTGCAATTCTTTGTTTAGTGTTATAGTAAAAGAATGTGCAGGATTAATATAGCTTGCAACGATTAATTTATGAATTATCTCCGGATCAGTTTCATTGATAATTAGATTAAGTTTTTTCTTTTTTTTCTCAACAACTAATGGATACAATGTCAAACTTTCATCATTATTGCTGATCACAGTTATTTTTGTATTATTATTTATCCCATATTTTTTGCACCATGCAGTTGGCAGATAAAGATAATGCATATTGCCTGTTTTCTGTACATTATGAACATCCATAGTTTATGGATAAGATATGCTAATATATTAAGCTTTTGCAGCAAAACCTTTAAAAACTAAGTATTTTCCATACTCTATTTAGTATATGTTTATATCACAATACATAAGTCTAATTATATAACAGATAATTTTTTATGAATGGAGTGAATAAAAAATATGGATAAGACAATACAAGAAATCAAAGACGCTGAACAAGAAGCTGTAAAGATTGTTGAAAACGCAAGAAAAAACTCTGAAAAGATAATTATGAGTGCACATACAAAAACAGAGCAGATGGAAAAAGAATTAGAGGATACAATAAAAGAAAAAAGAGAAGAAGAACTAAAGAGAAGAATGAAAATAATTGAAAGAGAAAAGAATGAAAAGATGAAAAACGCAAAAGAAGATATTACAGCGATTGAGAATAAAGCTAAAAAAAACACAGATAAAACAGTAAAGTTCCTTGTTGAAGAATATAAAAAGATGATTGAATAATTCTGTTAGATAAAACTTAGATTAATAATGTGAAAAAAAATGTCAAAACCTGAAAAAATGAGTAAGATAAGGATAGTTGTTGCAAATCAGCAGCTGAAAAAAGTTATTGATAAGCTTTATGAGTTAACTGTCCTTCACATAATCTCTCACAATAAAGACAATGAATTAGATATTTCATCTCCTTTGGAAAACAATGCAAAAATAGCTGAGATATTAGTAAAAGCAAAAGCAGTAATGGCAAATTACAATATAAAAGAGATTAAATCAGCAAAAGAATCAAAGATAACAACAGAATTTCTTGAAAGAACTGAGAAGAAAATTACAGATATAATCAATAGATTAGCGCAAAAAGATAACGAGATCCACGAATTAGAAGCACAATTGCAACATAAAACAGAATTATTCCAGCAGATAGAAGTACTTAATTCATTATATCTCAATCTTGAATCATATGATAAATTACAATCAATTGCAACTTTTGTTGGTTACATCAAACATGATGAAGAACTGAAAGAGAAGATAACAGCAATTACTACAAAGCATAAAATTCATCTTTCAAGAAATGGAAAAAATAGGACAGTTGCACTGTTTATAGAGAAAGACAAGGAAAAAGAAGCTGCAGAAATACTCAAACAATATAATTTTGAATCATTAAAGATGGATTTGATCAATGGATTAAAAGGTTCTTCTGTCTTGCATAGTACTAGAGTTCATAAAGAAGTTGCAGCAATAGAACACGAAATACATCAGCTGCAAAGAGATTGCAAAGAGATTATTTCAGAAGAAGCACATTATATTTCTAGCACAGTAACTATCTTAGAGATAGAATCAAAAAAAACAGAAATCCCTTTGCATTTCGCAAAAACTCAGGACACTACAATAATTTCCGGCTGGGTTCCAGCAAAATTATTGCAACATATAAACTGTGAAATTGAAGATATAACAAACAACAGCATAATAATAGAAACCCTTGAACAGGAAAAGAAAGATAAGATACCTATAAAACTAAAAAATGCAAGACTAATAAAACCATTTGAGTTTTTCTTACGTTTATATACATTACCAAACTACAAAGAAATTGATCCATCATTCTTATTGTTCATAACATTTCCAATATTCTTTGGTATTATGCTTGGTGACATTGGTTATGGTATAACTACAGCATTGTTGTTTTATTACCTAAAGAAGAAGATGCCCTCTGCTAAAGATTTGTTGAATGTTATGATCATTGCATCTATAATAAGCATAGCCTTTGGCTTTGTATTTGGAGAATTTTTTGGTTTCGAATATGTTTCTGAACAGACAGGAGAAACTCTCATAAACTTAGGATTACCATTGCACAAAGAGATGATTGAGAACGAAGTAGTTTATAGTTTCCCAAGATTGATTAATAGGCTTCATGGTGAAGTGCATCTTTTAGGATATGATATACATATTGTACTTCTGCTTGGGGTGATTATTGGAATAATTCATCTTAATCTCGCATTATTGATTGGCTTTCTCAATGAATTGCACCACGGGATTTTCGCAGCAATCACAGAAAAACTAAGCTGGATGCTTTTTCAGGTAGGAATATTCCTGCTCATAGCTCCTATGATCAACTTATTCTACATTCCATCATATATATCAATTGGAATCATAATACTTTCAATAATATTGATTTACAAAGGCGAAGGTGTGCGTGGTTTAGTAGAACTTCCAGCAGTATTTTCAACAATTTTATCTTATTTACGTCTTGGCGCAGTTGGATTAGCATCAGTTGGATTAGCTGTAGTAATAAACGAAAATCTAGCGCATCCTTTTTTAGAAAAAGGTGGCATATATATTGCAATTGCCATACTTATCATGATTCTTGGCCACGCGATAAACATTGCATTAGGTATAATTGGACCATTTTTACATTCATTAAGATTGCATTATGTAGAATTTTTTTCACGATTCTATAAAGGTGGAGGCATTAGCTACAAACCTTTTGGAAAGATTGAAGAATAAAAGTAAAAACTAAAACAAAGAATAATAAAAAAAATCAAATATAATTGGAGGGAAAGAATATGGCAGCAGAATCAGCAGGATTAGTGGCAATTGGTGCAGGATTAGCATTTGGATTAAGTGCAATCGCTGCAGCAATAGCAGAGAAACAAATAGGTGCAGCAGCAGTTGGAGCAATGGCAGAGAAAGAAGAATTGTTTGGTAAAGGATTGATATTGACAGTTATTCCAGAAACAATTGTTATCTTTGGCCTTGTTGTTGCAATCCTGATAATAGGATTAGCAAAATAGATAGAAAATATCAATTATACTATTCTGCAAAAGCAGATATGTGAGGTAAAACAATGAGTTTACATCAATTAAAGGAAGAAATAGTAAAACATGCAGAAGAAGAAGCTAGAAAGATAACTGAAGAAGCTCATAAAAAAGAAACAGAAATACTTTCTGTAAAAAAAGAAGCTCTAAGAAAAAAAGAGGACGAAAAAGCAGAAATAATTGAGAAAGAGCTTAATGCACTCGAAAGAAGAGAGATTGCAGCAATGACAGTTGAAACAAGAAAGTATCTTTATGAAAAAAAGACCGAGATAATGGAAAATATCTTTAAAAAAGCTGAAGAGGAATTGCATAAATTATCAAAAAAGGAAAAAACAGCAATAATAAATGCATTGTTAAGAAAAGCATCAAAAGAGATAGAGATTTCAACAATCTATTGCAATTCTTCAGACAAGGGATTTGTAAGAACAAGTACTGAGATCATTGCAGATGAAAATATCACAGCAGGGATAATTGTAGAGAACAAAGATAAGACAATACGGATAGATTACAGTTTAGAGAATACAATGCAGCAACTTAGAGAACAAAAGCTTCAGGAGATTGCATACACATTATTTGAATAAATGATAAGTGAAATTATGGACAATGAAAGAATAATATTGGAGTTTGATCCATACGCATATGTACGCGTATTGACAATGAAGTCATTATTATTGAAGAAAGAAGATTATGATAGATTGCTAAAGATGAATCTTTCAGAGATAACAAAACATCTCCAAGAAAGAAGCTATAAGAAGCAGATTGATAGTTTAGCAATGAAAATGCCAGCAGCACAATTATTAGAAAGAGCAATATCAGATAATATGATTGAGTCATTTGAAAAATTAAAAAGAATAACAAACAAAAATGTAGGTATATTGGTAAATGCATATCTGATGCGGTATGATATTGCAAACATAAAAACAATAATCAGAGGAAAGATAAGTAATATAAAAAACGAAGAGATTAAAAGATTGCTTTTAAACTATGGGATATGTCCTTTAAAAGTATATGATACATTGCTAAATCAGCAAAAGATTGACGATATTCTTTTATACATGCCTTTATTTAGTTTAGATAAGCGAAAACAATTAGTAAAACTTTACCATGATGAAAAATCATTATTCCATGTTGAAAACATGCTTGATAAGCAATATGCACAATATCTGCTCGCAATAGCAGAAAGAATTCCAGAAGAAGGAGAGTTATTTAAAAAATTAATAGTACTTGAGATTGATATTAACAATATAAAGATACTCCTTAGATCAAAAAAAGAATCACTGCCTTTTCAGCAGGTAAAGTCATATATTGTTCCTGAAGGTCTATTATTTTCAAGGATAAGACCAGGAAGATTATATAATAAAGAATACGCAGAGATCTTACATAATTTAGAAAGAACACAGTTTGGAAGAATAATAAAAGAATACAAGAAACTTCAAGAACAAAAAAAGAACAGCATTGAGCTTGAACTTCTGCTTAACAAATTTTTATTAGATTCTGCATCATTGCTCTCTCATCAATATCCGCTTTCAATTTACATAATTTTAGGTTATATGATAAGTAAAGATAATGAACAAAGAAATCTGAAACTGATTGTAAAAGGCAAACAATTAGAAGTTGACGAAAATTTTATACAAGAGCAATTAGTAATTTAGAACTAAAAAAGTACTAAAAAGAAAATGAATAAAAATTGAACGAAGTGAAATTTTTATGTACAAGATAAAAGCAATCGGAAACAATGCATTCCTCATCGGATTTCAGCTTACAGGCATTGAGACAGTTGATTGTGAGGAATCCCCATTGAAAGCATTTGAAGAAGCATTGCAGGATGAAAACTGCGGCATAATTATTACAGATGAGAATACAATGAATTTGCTTCCAGAATATTTTCGTGCAGATATTGAAGCAAAAGTTAAGCCAGTCACAGTCGTATTATCAACAAAAGAAACAAGCAACGAAACATTGCGGAATAAGATAAAAAAAGCTATTGGAGTTGATTTGTGGAAGTAAGTTGATTTATCGAGATAATTATTTCAAATTTTATAGTGGAGGTCATATAAATGGCAAACAATACAAAAAAACAAATTTTTTCGATGAACAAAGTTAATCGAGAAAATGGCAAGATTTTCAGAATAGCTGGTCCTGTAGTTATAGCACAGAATTTACAGGCAAGAATGTATGATGTAGTAAGGGTAGGAAACGAAAAACTTATGGGAGAAGTTATTCAGATTGAAGGAGAAAAAGTCACAATCCAGGTTTATGAAGATACATCTGGCATCAAACCTGGAGAACCTGTTACAAACACAGGATTACCATTATCAGTAGAGCTTGGTCCAGGATTATTGACAAGCATCTATGATGGGATTCAGCGTCCATTACAAGTATTGCAAAAAGAAATGGGAGACTTCATCAAACGAGGTGTTGACGCTCCAGGATTAGATCATAAGAAAAAATGGGAATTTAAACCATTAATAAAGGTTGGACAGCAGGTAAAACATGGAGATATTATTGGAGAGGTTGAAGAAACTCCTACAATCAACCACCGTGTTCTTGTCCCTGCTGATGTTTCAGGAAAAGTAAAAGAGATTAAAGCAGGAAAATATACAGTTGATGAAACTGTTTGTATAGTTGATTCGGGGCAAGATAATTTACATAAGATACAGCTAATGCAACGATGGCCTGTACGTATTCCAAGAAAATCAAGAAAGAAATTATCTCCATCAATTCCATTGATAACAGGTCAAAGAGTATTTGATGTTTTCTTTCCGCTTGCAAAAGGAGGAGTCGCTGCAATTCCTGGGCCATTTGGAGCTGGTAAAACTGTGAGTCAGCAGCAGCTTGCAAAATGGTCAGATGCTGACATTGTTGTTTACATCGGCTGTGGTGAGCGTGGTAATGAGATGACTGAAGTTCTGACAGAATTTCCGCATATGATTGATCCTAAAACAGGAAAATCATTGATGAACAGAACTGTATTAATTGCAAACACATCTAATATGCCAGTAGCTGCAAGAGAAGCTTCAGTTTATACAGGAATAACAATTGCAGAATATTACAGGGACATGGGATATAATGTAGCATTGATGGCAGATTCAACTTCACGATGGGCAGAAGCTATGAGAGAAATCTCATCTCGTTTAGAAGAGATGCCAGGTGAAGAAGGTTACCCAGCATACTTATCAACAAAATTAGCACAATTTTATGAACGAGCAGGAAGAGTTATTCCATTAGGTACAGATGAAACAGGGAGTATTTCTATAATTGGAGCAGTTTCTCCACCAGGAGGAGATTTTTCTGAACCAGTCACTCAAAACACATTAAGGGTCACAAAATGTTTCTGGGCATTAGATGCAAAACTTGCACAAAGAAGACACTTTCCAAGTATTAATTGGTTGACATCATATAGTTTATACCCTGAAACATTGGCACCATGGTTTACAGAACATATTGCTCCTGATTGGACAGATTCTGTAAGAACATGTATGATTATATTGCAGGAAGAAGAAAAATTATTAGAGATTGTACAATTAGTTGGAAGTGATTCTCTTCCAGAAAAACAGCAATTAACATTAGAAGTTGCAAGAATGATAAGAGAATTAATCCTGCAGCAGAATGCATACAATGAAGTTGATACATATTGCGAGCCTAAGAAGAGTTATATGTTGATAAAGATCGTATTAAAATATTCAGAACTTGCAAACAAAGCATTAGAACGTGGATTTAAAGTAGCTGAAATACTCAAACTAAAAGCAAAAGATGGTATTGCAGAAGCAAAGTTCAACAAAGATCACAAGAAAATGTTGAATGATATAAAGAAGGAGATGGAAAAAGAATTTAGCAACCTAAAAAGGTAGGGGAGAGCAAAGCTCCTCATATTCGTACAACTGAAACGGAGTGAGATTTTTATGAAAGAATACAAAACAATTACACAAATTGCAGGACCATTAGTATTTGTTGAAAAAACAGATCCTATTGGTTATGGTGAATTAGTACAATTAAAATTACCTGATGGTACAATAAAGAACGGACAGGTATTAGACACAAGTGACAATCTTGTTGTAGTTCAAGTATTTGAAGGTACTTCTGGAATTGATAGAGAATCACGAGTAAAATTTCTAGGTGAAACAATCAAATTAGGTGTTTCAAAAGAGATGCTAGGAAGAATATTAAATGGTGCTGGAAAACCTATTGATGGTGGTCCAGAAATAATTCCTGAAAAGCGAATTGATATTAATGGAGCAGCAATTAATCCATATTCACGAGCATCTCCCGCAGATTTTATTCAAACAGGAGTTTCGACAATAGACGCTACTAATACATTAGTTCGTGGCCAAAAACTGCCGATTTTCTCAGGCTCAGGTTTGCCGCATAATGAAATTGCATTGCAGATTGCGCGGCAGGCAAAAGTTGTCGGACAAGATGTAAACTTCGTAGTTATATTCGCAGCAATGGGAATTACAAATGAAGAAGCGCAATACTTTATGAGAGACTTTGAACAAACTGGTGCTTTAGAAAGATCTGTAGTATTTCTCAATTTAGCAGATGATCCAGCTGTAGAACGATTAGTAACTCCTAGGATGGCATTGACAACAGCTGAATATTTAGCTTTTGAAAAAGATATGCACGTTCTTGTTATTTTAACAGACATGACTAACTACTGCGAATCATTAAGAGAGATTGGTGCTGCACGAGAAGAGATTCCAGGAAGACGAGGATACCCTGGTTATATGTACACTGACTTAGCAATGATTTATGAAAGAGCTGGAATGATTAAAGGCAAGAAAGGAAGCATTACACAAATTCCTATCTTGACAATGATAGGTGATGATATCACTCATCCTATCCCTGATTTAACAGGATATATTACTGAGGGGCAGATTGTATTAAACAGAGAATTGCACAGAAAAGGAATTTATCCTCCAATAGACGTACTTCCTTCATTATCACGATTGATGAACTTAGGTATTGGAAAAGGAAAAACACGAGAAGATCATAAAAATACCTCTGACCAATTATATGCTGGTTATGCTGAAGGTAGAGATTTGCGAGGATTAGTTGCAATTGTTGGTGAAGAAGCATTATCTGAAAGAGATAAGAGATTCTTAAAATTTGCTGCTGAATTCGAAAATAAATTCGTTCGTCAAAAGAGAGATGAAGACAGAAGCATCACTGAAACACTAACTCTAGGATGGAAACTATTTACAATATTCCCTAAGAATGAATTAACAAGAATTTCAGGAGAATTAAAAGAGAAATATTACAAGGAAGAAAAGATGAAAATATGACACAAAACATAAAACCAACAAGAAGTGAACTACAGAAATTAAAGCAAAGGATTAAACTAGCTATGTCTGGATATAATCTGCTGAAAAAGAAACGTGACGGCTTGATTCTCGAGTTCTTTGCAATACTAAAAGAAGCTAAATCAATGCGTGAAGAATTGATGAACATGTATAGAGAAACTACAAAAAAGATGAATATTGCAAGAGTTGTAGAATCTGATATTAAATTACAGTCAATGGCATTAGCTGTGCAGCAAAAGCCTTCTGTTACACTACAGACAAAGAACATCATGGGTGTTGTTGTTCCAAAGATTCAAGGCTCTGCAGTAAAAAAGCATTTTTTAGAACGAGGTTTCGGAAATATATCAAGCTCTGCTGTTATTGATGAAGCTGTTTCTGGCTATGAGATTGTTATTGAGAAAGTTGTAAAATTCGCAGAAACTGAAACTGCATTAAAAAAGTTATTGATAGAAATCGAAAAGACAAAAAGAAGAGTAAATGCATTAGAATTTGAGATAATCCCAAAACTAAACAAACAAAAAGCATTTATCACAATGAGATTAGAAGAAATCGAAAGAGAAAACATATTTAGGATGAAAAGGATTAAAAACAAGTAATTATTTTTATAGAGAATTTTGCATTTTTGCAAAGTTCTCTAAATTTGACATCTCAGCAAGAATATGGGGAGTAACAAAACAGCTTCTAAACTGTTTTACATAAGTAAGTAATATTATAAAGTGCTCCTCTGAAGAACCAACTTTGTATAATTTTTTGGGATTATATAATCCTACTAAGATTTGAAGCAATTGACATTAGCTCCCTTTATCTTAACAAAATATTCTTTAACAATTTCAATTGCCTTTTCCACATCAATCTAGTATTTTCTGAGTGAGTGAAGCGAACTCGAAAATACTATTGGAAAGATTTATAAACAATTTTCAATTATCTTCTCTACAAATGAACAAAAAATGTATAATCTGTGGCGAATCTGCATCATTAATGATTAAAGATACGAATGATTATTACTGTGAAGATTGTGCAGTTGATAATTTTGATGATATTTCTTCATTAGTTAGAGTTGAGGAACAAGCAAAGAAACTAAAACATATTGTTGATGATTTTGAAAACAAACAAAATGAATACAAAGAACCTGTTGATCCTAACGAAATAGTTGATCAATACGAAGAAGTAAAAGATAGGATTGAAAAAGAAGAGTAAAAAAAATAATATTTTCTACATCAGCGCATATGTCACAATTCCACTTGCAGCAAGTAAGGATATCGTGTTCAATACTTTAATTAATGGATTCAATGCTGGTCCTGATGTATCTTTGAATGCATCACCAACAGTATCTCCTACAACTGCTGCCTTATGTGCATCGCTTCCTTTTCCGCCAAGATTTCCCATCTCGATAAATTTCTTAGCATTATCCCATGCTGCTCCTGTTGTTGTCATAGTTATAGCCAACAAAACCCCTGTGATAATTGCTCCTGCAAGCAATCCTCCTAAAGCTTCTGCTCCAAACACAAATCCAACAACAAGTGGAGTAAATACCGCTAGTATTCCTGGCAAGATTAATTCTTTGATTGCAGCTTTTGTTGAGATATCAACGCATTTTGTATAATCAGGTTTAGCTTTTCCTTTCATTAATCCTGGAATCTCCCTAAATTGTCGTCTAACTTCTTCAACAATTAAGTATGCTGCTTTTCCTACTGCTCTCATAGTAAGAGATGAAAAGATAAATGGCAGCATTGCACCAATAAACAATCCTACTACAACAGTTGGTCTTAATACATTAATGGTTGTTAATCCTGTATCTGCTGCATATACTGCAAATAATGATAATGCTGCTAATGCTGCTGAACCAATTGCAAATCCTTTAGTAACTGCTTTTGTTGTATTGCCAACTGCATCTAATGGATCAGTTACAGTTTTCCTAACTTTCTCAGGCATGCCTGCCATTTCTGCAATTCCTCCAGCATTATCAGTAATTGGTCCAAATGAATCAACTGCAACAACAATACCTGTCATTGATAACATTGCTAATGCTGCAACAGAAATTCCATACACACCACCAACATAATAAGATACTAATATTGCTGCACATATTACCAGCAAAGGCATTACTGTTGATTCCATCCCTTTTGCAATACCTATGATAATATTTGTTCCTGCTCCTGTTGTAGATGCTTGTGCAATCTGTTTCACAGGACTTTTATTCGCTGCTGTATAATAATTAGTAACTTCACCAATTACAAGTGTTGTTATTATACCTGTCAAAGCTGCCCAGAAGAATTGTAAACTACCAAACATATACCAAGTTACAAATAAAAATCCAACCAATGATAATACTGCTGAAATTATAATTCCTCTGTTTAATGCTGGCCAAATATTTTTTTGTACATTTGTTCGCACGAAAAAAGAGCCTATGATTGATGCAATAATACCAACTGTAGCTATCATTAATGCATAGACAACATTTGTTGTACCAAGTGAAGCACCTAATATCATTGTTGCAATAATTGTAACAACATAAGACTCAAACAAATCTGCAGCCATTCCTGCACAATCACCGACATTATCACCAACATTATCTGCGATTACTGCTGGATTTCTTGGATCATCTTCAGGTATGCCTTTTTCAACTTTTCCAACCAAATCAGCACCAACATCTGCTCCTTTTGTAAATATTCCTCCACCTACACGAGCAAATAATGAAATCAAAGACGCACCAAATCCATAGCCTATGATTAATCTAGGATCATTATATACATAATACATGATAGTTGTTCCAACTAAACCAAGTCCAACAACAGCCATTCCAGTAACAGCTCCTCCTTTAAATGCAATTGAAAAAGCTTTCCCTAAACCTTCTTGCGCTGCTTGTGCTGTTCTTACATTTGCTCTGACTGAAATCATCATACCTGCATATCCCGCTAAAGCACTTAACACAGCTCCAGCAACAAATGTGATAGCAGTTGCCCAATTGATCAGCAATCCCAATAATATTGCAATAATCACTACAAATACTGCAACTGTTTTGTATTGTCTATTAAGATAAGCTACTGCTCCTTCTCGAATTGCCATAGAAATCTCCTGCATTTTCGCAGTTCCTTGTTTTTTTGATAAAATACTTACCGCTAGATATTCAGCATACGCTAATGCTAAAATACCAATTATTAATGAAAACCATATATAATTCATTTTCACACCCCGCATTAAATAATTAGATAATAGCTTTGAGAAAGAGTAATGATTTATAAAGCTTATTTTTTTGTATTATGAATGAAACAGATAAGCAAAAAAAGTTTAATAACATTTAAAAAATCACCCTCATTTCTCAGACTAATGGGAGACATTGAAACAATAGCTAGCAAAACTCTTCTAGCTCTCAAACAAAATAAAATAAAACTCTATGAATTAGAAGAATATATTATGGAAAAATTTTACAATAATGAATATAAACATGTTGCAATTGTGACAATGATTGCTGAAGATTGTAGAAGAAATTTTCTAGAAGAAGAACTTGGTATAAAACTTCCAAAGATTAGAGCTGCAAACATCAATATTGCAGTTAAAAAGGAAAATCTTATTCTTAAAGGCATAGAAAACAAGATTGGCTGCATAACTATTCCACTTGGTATTGCTGGTCCATTAAAGATAAATGCCAAACACACAACAAACAGCAATTATATTCCTTTGGCAACAAACGAAGCAGCATTGATAGCAGGCTTGCAAAAAGGGATAAAAATATGCAATATTGCTGGAGGAGTATCTGTTATCCTAAAATATAATGGCATAACAAGATCAATATTAGTAGAAACAGAATCAATGCAAAACACAATGAAACTATCCGAACAACTAAACTCACAATCAACAATAGTACAATTACAGCAGCATATAGAAGAACACGCAGAATACACAAAACTACTAAAATTAACAACTCATCAGATTGCCAACAAGCTCTGGATTCGCTTTTCATTTGACACAAGCGAAGCAATGGGAATGAATTCTGCAACAAAATATTCTGTACTACTTTTTGAAAAGATAAAATCAATATTCAGTGAGTTCTCTCCACAATTAGTTTCTTTATCAGGAAATTTATGTGTTGATAAAAAAGTGTCTTATGCAAATATTTTGTTAGGCAGAGGCTATGAACTTCATGCCCAAGTAATAATTGATGAAAAAATATTAATAGAAACATATAATTGTACTATAGAACTGCTGCATAAGCTAAATTACTGGAAAAATTACATAGGCAGCAGTTTAGCTGGTGCAATCAGCAATAATGCTCATGCAGCAAATATTATTGCAGCTATTTTTGCAGCAACAGGCCAAGATCTTGCACAACTTGGTGAAGCAAGTATCTGCTTTACAACAACAGAAGTCAAAGATAAAAAGTTATATTTCAGTATAACCTTGCCTTCATTGCCTCTTGGCACAATTGGAGGAGGCTGCAATAAAGCAACAGCAGAAGAGTGTTTAAACATTTTGCAATGCAACAAAAAAGACAACAATAACACAAAACGCTTAGCAGAGATCATTGCAGCAACAGTTTTATGTTCAGAATTAAATTTATTAGCAACATTAACAAATGAGACAGAGCTAGCTGATAGTCATATAAGATTAGCAAGAGGAGAATAATGGAAGCAACAAAATTAGATGTCGGCATCATTGGCTTTGGTGGATATATCCCAAAATATAGAATAAAGATAGATGATATAGCTGCAGCATTCAATCAAGATCCAAGCACAATAATCAATGGATTGTTTATTGAAGAAAAAACAGTGCCTGCTAAAGATGAAGATACAATTACTATAACAATTGAAGCAGCAAAAAACGCATTAGAAAGAGCACAAATCAACAAAGATAATATTGGTGCAATTTATATTGGCAGTGAATCTCATCCTTATGCAGTAAAACCAAGTTCAACTGTTGTCAGCCAAGCATTAGGTTTAACAAACAATCTTACAACAGCAGATACACAATTTGCTTGCAAAGCAGGTACAGCATCAATACAGATCATTGCAGCAATGGTTAAATCAGGTATGATTAAATATGGTATGGCAATTGGCGCAGATACAAGCCA
>JAGVYW010000002.1 GCA_018303075.1 Candidatus Woesearchaeota archaeon
GCAAGCTGCGGGGCATTCAATAACAAAAAAGGGATTTTTACTCTTAAAAATGGGTCGCAGCAGAGCTGCGGGGTATTAAACCCATTTTTTTTGAATAAAAATTTTACTAAAGTTAAAGTAGACTTTAAGAAAAGTCGTACTAAAATTAAGACATTATTAAAGAAAAGTAATACTAACCTACTAACTCAATCATTTCCTTTGTAGAAAACACTTTAATAGCATTTTGTTTTTTTAAGTCTCCATAATTGGACCAAAGCGGTGCATTTTCGTGGAGAGATAATGCAAAGAAATCAACATCATTTGAATCAGGAGATATTTCTAAAGCCTCTTTATAGTTCTTATTATATTCATCATCATCAACAAAGACAACAAGTTCTTTAAGTATTTTTAATTGCTCATCAAACTGCCAATGCGTTATTTTTGCTTTTTGTTCGATTTCATCTTGATATTTGTTTATTTCTTTTAAAGCATATGCTGGAGAGAGAAAAGTAAACGCCTCTAAAAATAATATCCTTTTTACTACAGATTGCCTCCAAAAAAAACTGAATAAGATATTGCTATCCACAATAATCTTCATAATATCCCCTTTTTCTTTAATTCTTCATATCTTCCTTCTCGAGACTTTTTCTGTAGTTGGACTGACCAATCAACAATTGGTTGCTGCTGTTGTAATTCTTCAAGCATCTTTTCTTTCCATTCTAATTGTTCTGCCTTTCCAAGTATACAATTTTTAACAAAACCAGACCAATTAATTTCTTGATGTTTACGCATTATTTCTCGTATTTCCTCTGAAACAGATAATGTTATACTTACCATAATCTCACCTTATTTAAACGTAAATATGTTTTTATATTTAATATTTTCGCTTTTTTCATATGTAAAGCTTTTTTCCAACAATTTCTCACCACACCAGTAACAACAAGCATCGACGCCACTATACAAAACCGAAACATTTAAATACTAGTATACATATTAGTATATTAATATAGGTTATCAAGAAGCGTATGAGAGTACAAAGTATTGATGACACAAACACAAAGAAGTAAAAAGATAGGTAGGTAAAGGATAGGTAAAAAAGAAAATAGTACAAATTATAACAGGTGAGAAATGAAAAACAAAAAAAAACTGCAAGGGAAAAAATAAACTAACAAAACAGTTTAAGTGTTGGAGGTGAATAAAATGAAGAAAAGGAGGATGACAAAAAAAGGGCAGGATACTCCGCAGTATCTGGTAGCTCTGACATTGATAACATTGATTGCATTGATTGTGATAGGCTTGATTGGAAAATTAAGCACAGTAACAGCAGCAACAAACAACGACGACAGTGAGCCAATAAAAATGGTTGAGAAGACCGTTAAAGGCTCCAGTGAAAAAACAAAACTAATGGAAGGAGGTAATGTACGAGAACTCGCATATAACGATTAAAGCGAGATAGTAAATAGAGAATATAAATAAAATACAGTAAAAACAAAAAATTTCAGGGAGAAATCCTAGAGAAGAAATTTTTGAGAAAAATAAGATAAGTCAAGAACCTTAACTTGACAAAAAGCATGAATTAAAAGAAGGGATAAAAATAAGTAGGAAACAAAAGTTTTTATCTTCCTTTTTTTTCTTTTTTTCTAGAAATTTACAACAAAGAGTAGTATATAAACCATAATTTTATACACATTTATACGTATAAAAATAGAAAGCTTTTTAAAATAAAAACTATTGAAAGGCTGATAAAACATGTACTCGAGTAAATTTTTGGAAACAGCAAAGAGAATAATTAGAGAAAACCCTGAAGTATTTGAAGCTCTGGAAGAATATGATAGAACAAGAAAATTACGAAAAGTGAGTTACAGAGAAAGAATTAATTTTACAATAGATAGTTCATTATTATCTCAATTCAAGAATTATTGCAGAGATAAGAACATAAATATGTCACGATTGATTGAAAAGCATATGAAAGAAGAAATAAGAGGATAAACATGAAGGTTTGGGCGAAGGCTGTAGACTGAGCCAAGAACCCCACAATAATTGTATGAAATAAATATGGAAATAAGAAGAACTGGCGGTACCGAGATTTGAACTCGGGACAGCGAGCTTATGAGACTCGCACTCTAACCAGTCTGAGTTATACCGCCGATTACTCATAAAAAACAAGAAGTCATATATAATAATAACGGATTTAACTGGAAAATTGTCTAGGCAACCAGATAAAAATAACCCATATCACACCAAATCCTATAAAAAACATCCACATATTATAAGGTCTAAGAAAATAAAAAGTTAAATGACTGATAACAACAATAATACCAATGATTGCAATGATCTTACGAAGATTAATTTTGTTCATAATCTAACCTTTTCAACAGTATGAGGATATTTCTTCATTAATTTGATTGCATTCTTCCATCTTAATAGGATATTTTTTGCACCATAATATTGTATAACACTTTCTGCATTTGTCTGGCTAAGTTTCAAGGAAAAATCAATATCATTTGTTTTAATGAATCCAGCCAAAAATGAAGATGTAAATGCATCTCCTGCACCTGTTGTCTCTACAACTTTGATCTTTCTTGGCTTAATAAAATATCTGAAACTACCGTCATAACAATAAGCTCCATGTTTTCCATCAGTTATCACAACAATTCCTTCTTTATGAATTAATGACTTACATTTCTTCAGCAGATAATTGATATCAAAATTTAAGCCAACAGCCAATAATAATGCAGCTTCCTCTCTATTGACAAACAACATCTTTGTTCGAGAAAGTATTGGATGCAGATAATGATCGCCTTTTTGAGCTAGATAATTGCTAGGGTTAAAAGCAACAGAGATATTATTTTTTTCAGCAAAAATAGCCAGTGCTTCGCATGTTTTGTAAGAATCATGCAAAAGTGTAGCAATATAATACCATTGTGATTTAATCTTTTTTCTATTTATGTCATTCATAGATAAATAATCATTTGCACCTTTACAGACAAGAATAGTCCTATCATGATCAATAGTATCAAGGATAACACCAATGCCTGTTTCAATCTCTGATTGTCTGCCAAGAAAAGCAATTTTTTCTTTTTTAAATTCATCCAATATTTGCTTTCCATATATATCTTTTCCAATCTTACAAACACAGCCTGTCTTCAATCCAAGCCTGGCAAAAGCAACTGCTGTATTAGTAGCTCCTCCTCCAGTCATATGAGTAATATGCTCAACCAAGATTTTTCTTCCAGAAGGATATGCAAGCATATGTTCAATATGCCCATGATTTTTTACATCTAAAACATCTGCTTTTGTTTTCAAGAACAAATCAACTGTTGCTCCACCTATTGTGATTATGTCAAACATATAACGTTTTTAAAAAAAGAACTATATAAGTTTTTCCATAAGCTTTATAAATTAACATCTGATTCCTTAAATAGACAAACTAAAAGATTGCTACTATTGGAGGGGGATTTATATGACACAACAAATACAACCTATTTTTATCTTGCCTGAAAACACGCAACGTTCAACAGGTAAAAACGCACAAAGAAATAATATAATGGCAGCTAAATTAGTAGCTGAAACAGTCAGAACAACACTTGGCCCAAAAGGAATGGATAAGATGTTAGTTGATTCCTTAGGAGATGTTGTTATAACAAATGACGGCGTTACAATTTTGAAAGAGATGAACATTGAACATCCTTCCGCTAAAATGCTTGTTGAGATTGCAAAAACGCAAGAAAATGAAGTTGGCGATGGAACAACAACAGCAGTAGTTATTGCTGGCGAACTTTTAAAACGAGCAGAAACATTGTTAGACCAAGACATTCATCCAACAGTTATTGCAAAAGGCTACAGATTAGCTGCTGAAAAAGCATTATCTATTTTAAATCAGATGGCAGAGAATATATCAGAGAATGATAAGTCTATGTTAAAAAAGATATCAATAACTGCAATGACTGGAAAAGGCGCAGAATCCTCAAAAGAACATTTGTCAGAAATGGCAGTAACTGCAATTACTTCCATTGTTGAAAAAGATAAAGAAACTGGAAAAACTATCATTGATCTTCAAAACATTAAATTAGAAAAAAAAGTTGGAGCTTCTGTTGAAGAGTCTGAATTAATTTTAGGATTAGTAATTGACAAGGAAAAAGTACATTATGGTATGCCAAAACAAGTAAGAAATGCAAAAATAGCATTAGTTGATGCTGCAGTTGAGATCCGCTCAACAGAGACAGATGCAAAAATTCATATCAATGATCCTATGCAGATGCAGGCATTTTTAGATCAAGAAGAAAAGATGCTGCGAGATATGGTTGAGAAAATTGCAAAAACAGGAGCAAATGTTGTATTTTGCCAGAAAGGAATTGATGATGTTGCGCAGCATTTCTTAGCAAAAAAAGGAATTTATTGTGTTAGAAGAGTTAAAAAGTCAGATATGGAAGCTTTAGCTCGATCAGCAAATGGAAGAATTGTTACTAATTTTGATGATCTTTCTGAGCAAGATCTTGGTTCAGCAGGATTGATTGAAGAGAAAAAAGTTGGCGACGAGATGATGACATATGTTAAAGAATGCAAAAATCCAAAAGCAGTAACAATGCTTTTACGTGGTTCAACTGAACACGTTGCAGCTGAAGTGAAACGAGCAATGGAAGACGCATTAGGCGGATTAGCAAGCGCTTTACGAAAAGGAAAAATAGTCGCTGGAGCTGGTGCAACTGAAATGGAATTAGCACGACATATCAGAAAATACTCCGAAACATTATCCGGTAGAGAACAACTAGCTGTTAATGCATTTGCAGAAGCTTTAGAGATAATTCCACGAACATTGGCTGAAAACGCTGGCTTAGATCCAATTGATATTCTTGCTGAACTCAAAGCAGCACATGATAAAGGTATGAAATGGGCTGGCGTTGATGTATTCAATGGCAAAGTAATGGACGCATTTGCAAATGATGTCATTGAACCATTAGGCATCAAAACACAAGCAGTAAGTTCAGCAGCAGAAGTTGCAGTAATGATCTTAAGAATTGATGACGTGATTGCTGCAGCGAAATCCTCTGTTCCACCAATGCCGCAAGGTAGTATGCCTGGAATGGAGATGTAGATTATTACTCTTATTTTTTTGGTGTAATTATTCCTATTTCTTGGAATAAAGATTACACTTCACCAACTTACAAAAAAGGATAAAAGTCTTTTTTCACAAAAAAATTCGAAAACTATATATACTTTCTTTTTTGTAATTATAATAATCATACAAAAAGAGTTGATACTATGGTAGATATGCAGACCATTATGGATGAAATGAACAAGACAAAACAGTTTTTAAACCAAAATAAACAAAACAATGCTCAAAAACCACAAAAAAGTGCTGATTCTAGCAACGAAGATATTGAAAACAATAATCTGGAACAGCCAAAAGAGCTTCTTGATAATGAAGATTCACCTGAATTAGAACTTCCTGAAACAGAAGAAGATAATAAAAATGATGATGAAATTAAGCTTCCTAATCTCGATGAAGATCCTGAAGAGATTAAAGCAGAAATCACTAAAGAAGCAAAACCAGTTGTACAGCAAAAAACACAGAAAACACTGGCTGTAAAACAGCAGCCAATTCAGGCTAAAACAATAAAAAAACAATCTATAAAAACAGCCAAAGATAATAATAACAATAATGAATATTTCTCTGTAGTAAAAGAACTCAATTCTAATATTGTTGAACTTTTGCAATTATTAAAGACAACTGCCGACGAGATGCGTAAAGAAGATCCATTAGCAGCAAAAGTTGAACAGATTAGTGACCAGAATGATAAGATTGCTCAAGCTTTGCTCAGTGTAGCTGACATGATCAAAGATTTGCAAACACAAACACCTCAGCAAGGTTTTGCTCCAAAACTCTCAACAGAAGTGCCAAATAACCCAAATATGCAAACATACAAAGAACCTAATTATTCATTTGCACCTGACAAGAATTCATCTGCATTTCGCCCAAAATTTATTGCTACTGATACTGGAGAAGAACTTGAACTTCCCAAACCCCCACCAAATGATATGATTAATACTAACAGAATGCAACCATTGCCTGAAACAAGATTTAACAGATCACCTAGTTCATCAGATAAAGAAGAATTAAAACCTTTAGATTTTAACAATCCACCATCACCTTTTGGAGATGTCAAAAGAAAAGGTTTATTCAGATAACACTACCATGGATAATCGCTATAGATTCTTACGAACATCAAACAGAATAATCAATGAATTAAATCATTTTATAGATTTTCGCTATTCTAAACATCTAACTGATGTAGATCAAAAGAAATATCTGCAATTATTACTTATGGAAAAACAACTTCTATTATTAGGACAGCAATTATTTATGCTCAGAGAAGGTTTAGGCAGAGTTATGTTCAATAAAGTACAACATCAATTAAATATAATAAGAATAAAGATAGCAAGATTAAAAAAGAAACATCATTAATAAAATGATTTGAACAACAACCATTATTAATACTTATATTGTTCTGAAATATCTATTTTAGAACATAATTTTCTGACTATGAATTATAAACAAGATATGTTCATGCAACAAATCCTGATTATCTATTGAAAACTGGACAGTTAAATGCAGAAAAAGCAAAATATCTAACAGAATTAATCAGATTTAAATAATTAGATTCATATATCCTTAGCCATTATTGTTTTTCTACCATTTGCTTCTGCTCTAGCGCATGCATCTTTAACAATCTGCTGTACTTTAAGATCTAATGCAACAGCAAAATCACCAGCAACCTGCATATTAGGAACATATTCTTTTATCTTTGAACGAACAATTAAAGTCATACTACCACCCTTTATAACAGCAATATTTAGTGTTTATAAAGCTTTTGGCAGATTTGAAAAAATTAATTATGCGCAAACCAAAACACAAAGTAATCATTCTTGATTTCATGCAATCTGCAAAAGCCTAATCTGATAAAATGCACAATATCACCAACATTTAGGTTTTCAAGATGGACCTCACCATATCCCTTCACAACACTATTATCTGGCATAAGAACCTCAACATTAACCTGATGGCCATCATTTGGCAGCCAGTGGATAATCTTTGATTTTCCCTTGACTTCATCATATTTCATTGAATGAAACAGATATTTGCCATTTTTCACTTCAAAATTAAGCAGATCCATAAATCTATAGATTTTTCCTTCTTCTAATTCATCTGCAACAAAAAATTTATCTTTTGTTCTAAAAAAACGCCCCTTGCTTCGATGATCTGGATGCATATCTAAATCAACTACCAATTCAGGTGCATTTTCTATTGTTATCTCAGCAGGATCTTTTATGAAGAAATACCTGTTTGCAACTGGTTCAATTATATCTTTATTGAATGCATTCAATGTCTTGTAAAACTCTTCTCCAGTAATAGTTTTGTCTGCAAGAGAAAAATTCTCCATTCCAAATTTAATAAATGCTTCAGGCAGATAGCCTCTATTTTTCAAAGGCAATAAAAATGGAAGCCTTATATCATTCCATCCTTCAAACACACCTTCTTCAATTAACTTTCTTGTCTTCGAACAAGACACATCTAGATCTGTAAAATTAATTCTTCCAAAAAACAATGTTTCTGGCACTTTCCAATCCATTGCATTAAACATTAGTTCTTGTCTTGCTGCATTATCAACATGATCCTTGCCCCTTAATATATGCGTAACTTTTGTATCATAATCATCAATAGCAACCGCAAAATTCATCAAAGGCCAAACTCTATATTTTTCTCCTTGCCGCGTATGTTTAGATTCATTTATTCTCATCAATGGAAATTCCCGCATTGCTGGATTCTTATGCTTTAAATTTGACTTAAATCTCATAACAGCCTCTCCTTCTTTATATGTTATAAACATCGCCTGCCATCGTTTGAGATTTTGTTCAATTGAATTATCTCTGCAAGAACAGGAAAGAGTCTTTGTAACAAGCTCTTTAAATTCTTCTGCTATACAAGTGCAGATATAAACAATTCCTTTTTCAAGAAATTGTTTTGCATAATCATAGTATAATTCCATCCTATCTGACTGTATAATAACTTCATCAACACGATTATTTGTTATCCATTTTGCATCTTCTGGAATCATCTCATAAGCAGCAGGATAGATATTATCTGAATTAGTATCAGATATTCTAAGATAAAGTTTTGCATTGTATTTTCTAGCAAACTCTGCATTTAATCCTAATACAAACGCATGACCAATATGTAATGGTCCAGAAGGACTTGGTTCAAAACGAAGCACATATTTATCAGCTTTTGTCTTGAAGTCAGGTAAGCCTGTTCTTTTTGTAGAAGTTACTTCTAATAATTCAGGAGCTAATTCCTTTAATTGTTTTTCTTGATCTTCAATACCCACAGCATTAACTTCAGCAACTATTTTATTGATCTCTTCCATTACTTTCTTTGTTTCTTTTCGTAATTCTGGATGATCACCTAGCACTTTACCAATTATATTGCTAGGATTAGCTTTTCCATTAAATTTTACTGCATTTTGCAATGCATACTTAAGGATTGTTTGATGCATATACTAAATAGAAAAAGAAGAGATATATAAACTTAATTACACAACTTATATAAATTCCTGATATATTATAATTCTTATGCCTGAAACAATCATAGAACTTAACAATGTTTGGAAGACTTATTATATGGGAAATAATGAAGTTCATGCTCTTCAAGGAATATCTCTTAAAGTAAAAAAAGGAGAATTCGTTGCTATCATGGGTCCATCTGGTTCCGGAAAGTCAACTGCAATGAACATGATAGGCTGCTTAGATGTTCCATCAAAAGGTGAAGTTTATCTATCTGGAAAAGATATAATGAATATGAGTGAATCTAATTTAGCGCAAGTACGAGGAAGAAAGATTGGATTTATTTTTCAGAAATTTAATCTGATTAACACATTAACTGCAAAAGAAAACGTAATTTTACCGATGATACTTCAAGATATGACAAAACAAGAACGTGAACTAAAAGCATATGAAATATTAAAACTTGTAGATTTAACTGACAGAATGAACCATCGTCCAAATGAATTATCAGGAGGGCAGCAGCAAAGAGTTGCAATTGCCCGTTCAATGGCAATGAATCCTGAAGTAATATTAGCAGATGAACCTACAGGTAATTTAGACAGCAAAAGTGGATCTACAGTAATCAGTTTTCTAAAAAAGCTGCATAAAGAAAAAGGCACAACAATTGTTATGGTAACACACGATGAACATATTGCTCATAATGCTGAAAGAATCGAGTATATAAAAGATGGGAAAATAGAAAAGGTCAAACATAACAAATAAACCACTATTTACGTACATACAAAGTAAATATTTAATAATAAGAACATTATTGATTAAAGTGATATCATGAAAAATATACAAAAAAAGAGCAATTTCAAGTTTTTATTAATTACAATTACAATAATATCAGCAATATTTCCATTATTAGTTTCTGCAACATACACGTTAGGTGATACTGATGCACCTGATATCAATGTAACACTTGCAAAATCAGATCCAGCATTTGTAGAACCTGGAAAAGTTGCAGATATTTGGATTTTATTAAGCAATGAAGGAAGTGCTATAAAAAATACAAAAATTACATTTATAGATAATTATCCTGTATCATTGACAAGCGAATCTGAAAGAGTGAAAACAATATCTTATATTGCTGAATATTATCAGATGCGATATTCTGTAAAGATTGATCCAAAAGCTGAGATTGGAACATATTATATAAAATTACGATATAGTCTAGGAGATGGTTTTAATACAGAAATTGAAAAAGAAATACCAATTACTATCAAGAAATCACAGTCAATCATTACAATTGAAGATGTTTCAGTAACTCCTGAAATTATTGCTCCAGGAGAAACAACTAAAATAGCATTAAAAATCAACAATCCTTCAGAAAGCACAATACTTAGGAACATAGAAGTAAACCTTGGATTAAGCGCAACAACAATTGGTACTGAGATTGTTGACTTGCCATTTATACCAAAAGGAAGCAGCAGTTCTAAAAGCATAAGCGAGTTATTTGCTCATGAAACATCTGTTGTTGAATTTTCATTAGTAGCTTATCCAAGTGCAGATTCGAAACTTTATAAGATACCATTAACTATCAAATATACTGATGATAAAGGATTTAATTACACAAAAAGCGAATTAATTGGTATCTCTATCAATACAAAACCTGAATTATTAGTAACGCTAGAAAATACTGAATTAAACAAACAAGTAGTTGAGGGCAAAATTACAATTAATCTGATCAACAAAGGATTAAATGACATCAAATTTGTTACAGTTACATTACTTCCAACAGAAGAATATGATACTCTTTCAGCATCAAATATTATCTATGTTGGAAATATTGACTCAGATGATTTTGAAACAGCTGATTTTAAGATAAAAACAAATAATATAACAGATAAAACTACAATAAAAGCAAAGATTGAATATAGAGATGCATTTAATACAATTCATGAAAGCCAAGAATCAATATTATTATTATTACAAGAACCTCAACAGCAAAAAAATGGAATAATTACAAAAATTATAATAGGTGTTCTTATTGTAGGGATTATTATATATTTTGTTCTTAGAAAAAAAAAGCAAAGAATTTAAGATTATGTACAAAATCATGGCTTCAAAACTAAACAGAAGAATTAAGGAATACTTCATGTTAGCAGTAGCAAATCTTTTTCATAGAAAATTAAGAAGCTGGCTGACAATGATAGGAATATTTATAGGAATTGCAGCTGTTGTAAGTTTGATTAGTTTAGGTCAGGGAATGAAAGATGCTATTTTCTCGCAGTTTTCTGCATTAGGTTCAGATAATATCATCATACAAGCAAAACAAGCAACATTTGGTCCGCCCGGTTCTTCAGCAGCAAATCCATTGACAAAAGATGACAGAAATATCATAAAGAAATCACGTGGTGTAGAACTTGTTGCCACAAGACTTATTAAAGCAGTGCAGCTTGATTTTGATAAAAAAACATTCTTCCGTTATGCTGCAACATTTCCTGATGATTCTGATGGAAGAAATTTTCTGATAGAACGATTTAAATTCAAGATAGAAAAAGGCAGATTTATTGAGATTGGTGAGAAAAATAAGATCATTGTTGGACAGAATTATGCTGCAGAACCTGTTTTAGACAGAGAATTACGAGTAGGAGATAAACTTTCAATAAATAAAAAAGAAGTTGAGATTGTAGGAATACTTGCAAAAACAGGCAATCCACAGTATGACCGCACCATTTTCCTTAATGAAGAAGCATTAAGAGAAATAATTAATCTTGAAGATAGAATTGATATAATCATTGCAAAAACTTCTAATGAAGAAGATGTTGAACAAGTTGTAGAAACAATTAAAAAAAATCTGCGTAATCATAGAAATGTCGAAAAGGATAAAGAGGATTTTGAAGTACAGACAAGCCAGCAATTGATCAGTTCATTAGGTACAATCCTCACAATTGTAACAGCAGTGCTTGTCGGTATTGCAATGATCAGCATTATTGTTGGTGGTGTTGGGATTACAAACACAATGTACACAGCAGTATTAGAAAGAACAAAAGAAATTGGCATAATGAAAGCAATCGGCGCAAGAAACAGCGATGTTCTCTTGATATTTCTGATGGAATCAGGATTGCTCGGAATAGTTGGTGGAATAATAGGTGTATGTTTAGGAATTGCATTATCAAAAACAGTTGAGATCATTGCAGCAAATGCATTAGGGAGTGAATTGATTAAAGCATCCTTTCCCCCAGTATTGATCATTGGCGCATTATTATTTTCATTTTTAGTTGGAGCAATCTCAGGCACATCACCTGCAATACAAGCTGCAAAACTTAAGCCAGTTGATGCACTGAACCAAGAATAAAAATAAGATAGAAAAACAATCAAAGTGAAATTTTCATATGGCAAAGATAATAGAATATTTTTCAATTGCAACCTCAAACATAGGAAAGAGGAAACTTCGTAGCTGGCTCACCATGATAGGTATATTCATAGGGATTGCAGCTGTTGTTGGATTAATTAGTTTAGGACAAGGCTTAGAAAAAGCAATTGAGACAGAATTTCAGAAATTAGGCAGTGATAAGATTATTGTTACTCCTGCTGGAAATGTTTATAATTCAATACCAGATGAGGACACTCCTGGAAAACTAAAAGAAGATGATGAAAAAGTAATTAACAGAGTTCGAGGTGTGAAGACAGTTGCATTGACTAATTTTAAAGTATCTGAGATAAAATGGGGCAAAGAAGATATTGGCTTTTATTTTGTAAGCGGCAATCCAACAAAGAATGACGAGAGCAGTTTAACACAAGAAGTTTATGCTGTTACAATTATTGAAGGCAGATATCTTAAGCCAGATGATAAGTTTAAAGCAGTTGTAGGCCATGATTATGCTACAAGCACTGCATTCAAAAAAAATCTTCATCCAGGCAGCACTATTATAATTAATAATCAAGAATTTGAGGTTGTTGGAGTAAAAGATAAGCTTGGCAATGAAGGTGATGATAGAACAGTTATTATTCCAAGAGATACTTATTTTGAGTTATTTGATACCAAAGAATATCCAGATACAATAATAGTACAAGTAAATAAAGAATTTACTCCTGACGATGTTGCAGAAAGCATTAAAAAAGAGTTGCGAAAAGAGAGAAACCAAAAAGAAGGCCAAGAGGATTTTGCTGTAAAAACACTGCAGGAATATCTCACAAGCTTTCTTACGATATTAAACATTGTTCAAACAGTACTTGTAGGAATTGCAGCAATCAGCTTACTTGTTGGAGCAATCGGCATCATGAACACAATGTATACAACAGTATTAGAAAGAAGAAAAGAAATTGGCATAATGAAAGCAATTGGCGCAAGAAACAGCGACATACTTTTTCTCTTTATGATTGAATCAGGATTTCTCGGCTTAGTCGGCGGCGTCATAGGAGTATTACTTGGTTTAGGTTTCAGCAATCTTGTAGCCTCGATTGGCAGGCAAATATTAGGTACAAAATTATTGATGGCAACTTCTCCTTGGTATCTCATTGTTGGTGCACTTGCATTTGCCTTTATAATAGGAATGCTTTCAGGAGTATTGCCTGCAAAACAAGCAGCATCATTAAAACCAGTTGAAACATTGAGATATGAATGATTAATTCCACTACAAAGTAGTGGAATTAACTAAAAACAAAATATTTAAATAGAAGTATGTTTATAAAAATTATTTAGCATAAAGACTATTGGGGTATTATATTTTAAGGGGTATAAGAAAATATAATACCAATTTTCTTTTTATCTGATAAAAATTGAACAAAGTGAAATTTTTATGGTTACACGAAAGATCAGCATCATTCCACGAGCACCTGTTGCAAGAATTCTTATGAAAGCAGGAGCAAAAAGAGTAAGCGCTGATGCAGCAGATGCATTTGCAGAAGTTATCCAACAGATAACAGAAAACATCGCTGAACAAGCTGCAAAAGTCTCCCGACATGCTGGCAGAAAGACAGTCAATGAAGAAGATATTAAAATAGCGGCGAAGCAATGATTCATTTTTCTTGGATATTTCTATAGAATTTATGATAAAATACTGGAACAAGCAGATAAAACAAAGAAATAACAATTAACATAAAAAAATACCTATAAGAAAACAACTCTACTCTTTAACTTCAGCTTCAATAACTTCTTCTTTCACTTTTTTTACTTTCTTAGGTTTAATCTCTTTTTCTGTTTCTGTTTTATCTTCAGTTTTTGATTCAGTTACTTCTTTTTTTTCTACTGCTTCTTTATTTTCATCTTTTGTTTCAGAGACAACTTCTGCATCTTTAATTTCTGCGTCTTTCACGTCAGCTCCGCCTTTCTTTTTCTTCATGCCTAATTTCTCTGCTAAAGATTTCTTTTCTTCTTTCTTTTCTGTTACAATTGGCTTGCCAAATAATTCAACATACACCTTGCCATCTGCTTGTTTCAATACAGAAACTTTCAAATGATGAGGAGGAGATTGAATTCCTTTTGCCCAAATTGCTTCATTTGCATATTGACCTATAGAAACATCATCTGATTTCATGTGCTTTGAAATAAATTGACGCAAACCTATCAATGCTTTCTTTGCGCGTCTATATTTTGGAGCCTTTAACCATTCAACACGCAATGGTACATTATATGTTCTTTCAACTTTAGTTGTTGTATCTGCCATAATTATTCACTCACTAATTTTATGCTTTTGTTTTTGTTCTTTTCCAGCTTCTTTTTACTGCTGTATGTCTTCCTGGATGAACTCTTCTTCCTTTGCCATATATCTTTGGAACAGTCCAAAATGGCGCCCATCGTGTTCGACGTCCTAATTTGATAAGACGTTTTTTTTTGTTTAAATGTTTGTATCGTGCCATTGTATCACTAATTTGTTTTATTTTCTTCAGGTTTCTGTTCAACTTTCTTTTTTCTAGGCTTTTTCTGTTTTTTATTATCATCTGCTGTTGAGGCATCAGAACCAGCATTTGCTTCATTTGAAACAGATTTTTTAGTATTTTTTGAGATTGTTGAAGCTATCTTGTCTAAGAATGATTGTCCTAATGGAGTAATTTTCCTTCCTTTATGCACTCCTATCTGTACTTGTTTGATATATCCTGCTTTTTCTAATTGCTGCAGTATTTTTCTTAAGATATTTCCAGAAGCTCTGCGAAATTCAGAAGGCTGATGCCCACGGCGCTTTTTTCCACCATACTTTACACGTAATTTGTTAACACCTATTGGACCAAGAATTGCAACTTTTCGCAACACAGATGCTGCACGAACATACCACCAATCTCTTGATACAGGAGGTCGTTCTTTATTTACACCTGTTTTAACATATACTGCCCATTCAGGTGGGACAAATTCTCTTTTCTTCTTTAACTCAACACTTATTAAATCTAACAACTCTTTTGTTTGCGCATCAAATATTTTACTCATAGTTATCCTTCCAAATATTAATTTTGTATTATAGCATAAAACATTTATCTTTATTTATCACAAAAAATGTTTTATTTATAAAGCTTTTGGAAATAATTGTTTTGATTGTGATTTTCATAATAATCTAAAATGTCAAAACCAATATCTCTCTCTATACATAGTAATGAGAGTTAGGAGGTTGTATTTATAGGTTGTTATTTCTGTTTTTTCTATCGGAAAACAAAATCTTTATAAAAGAGAGTAAAATCTGTATATATATTAGTTTATTTTTAATCAAACTTTTGAAAAAGTTTGATGGGGTCGAATTATTATGGTAAAAGAGAAAAAAGATAGTACACAAACATGGACAAAAAAAACATGGTATCAGATTTACAGCAGGAAAAGCTTCAATGAGATGTTATTAGGAGAATCATTAGCATATCAACCGCAAGACTTGTTTGGAAGACACATTGGAGTGAATTTGATGAATTTAACTGGAGATATAAAGAAACAGCATATTACTGTTAAATTCAAGATAAAAGAATTTAAGGACAATAAATTGTATGCAGATCCATTAGCAATAATTATTTCACCTTCTGCTATCAAACGTCATGTTAGAAGAGGAAAAGATAGATTAGACGATTCATTTTTATTGATGAGCAAAGATAATGTATCACTACGGATAAAACCTTTAATGATTACAAAAACAAACACAAAAAGCTCAATATTAAAGCTCGTTAGAAAAGTATGCTACCAAGCATTAGCAGCATACATTAAGAAAAACGATATTGAAACAATATTTAAAGATGCTATGATGTTAAAATTACAGTCTACTGTTAGAGGAAATATTACAAAGATTTACCCATTGAGGTTGTTTGAGATAAAATATTTAGGCATTGAAGAATCTGAAAAAGCTGCTGAATCAGCTCAACCTCAAGCAGAAACATCTGTTCAAACTAAAGAAACTACAGAAGCAGCACAGTAAGATTATTATTTTATTTTTTAGATTGTTTCTAATTTGATTATGTTTATAGATAATTTTTGAATTTAAGAGCCTTACAGATTCAAATCTAAATTTTTATTAAAACCCTTGCAGATACCATTGCTGGTACCTGCGCGGGAAAAAGAGGTGATTATGATAAAAATCTTGCAAAATTCTCTTGATTATAAAACCCTTGCAGATATCATTGCTGATACCTGCGCGGGAAAAAGAGGTGATTATAAACATATAGTTATAGTTATCCTATGAAGGATACCAATAAAACCACACACACAATACACTTTCTTACTCAATAGTAGGTATAACTTATATATAAATCTTTCGATAGTAATTACTAAAAAGTAGTTGTTGAAGCGAAAACTATATAAACAAGAAATAACCTACTAAAAGATAGTGATTTATATGAAGAATTTATATGAAGAGCTTGTCAATGAGATGGAAACGCAGGATGAAGAACAAGATATCTTGAATGATATCAAAACTGCTAATCAAAAAAATAAAAGACGAGACTTAAAAGAACTTTTAAGCAAAGGAAAATTAAATAAGTTTGAATTAGAGGAGTATATGTTGGAGTAATAGATTAGAATAGTTATTGTGAATTTCTTAATTTAGTAGGTGTTAGTTGCAATTTAGAAAAATATTTAAGAATAAAAGAGGCATTCCAATTAATCCACAAGATTCTATGATTGCTGGAATAGCTATAAGAAATAATGAATCAGTTCTTACAAGAAACACTAAACATTTTGAAAGAATAGATAATTTAACAATTGAAACATATTAATAAAATAGCAAAAGAAACAAATCAGCGTGGTTTTCTCTCTTCCCGCATCTTTTCTTCTCTGCGTGCATTTGCTAATGCATATCGTAAATAAGTACCTACTCTCTCTTCGTCTGCACGAATCTCTTTCTTAGTATCATCAGCTAAATCTGGAAAGCTTAAATCTAATACTCCAGATTTTTCTTTATGGAATTTCATATATTTTTCCTTTTTAGGATTCATTTTCTTTTGAGCCTTTATCTTTTCTCGTTTTTTTCTACTCATAATTATCACCTTAAGTTGATTATTAATAAAAAGTAAGTGCTTATTTAAGTAGTTTACTGTTTTCAACGATATATAACCTAATGTGTGCATACATTATATGTCAAGAACCACTGGTCAATAGACCAGTGGCATGCTTATCGATAACACCTACGGGTGGTTCTTGACGCTTACGAATTACACCACCTGTCAATAGACAAGTGGAATTCGTCTTGTTTAAATTTTTCCACAAACCATAAATAACTCCATTCAAATCAATTAATTATGATATACATAATCGAACATTTAGATGGCAACCGTTTGTATAAATGGTGCTTTTTAGAGTATAAGCACATCTCTGAGATAGTTGGCAAAGATAACCTCTTATTTACAAATATCAAAAGCAAAAAAGCTAAAGAACAACTTTTAATTTATGGAAAAGTTGAATCTAAATCTATAACAGAATTACAGCTAAAAAAAGTATGTATCCTAGACCAATTAGCTGATAAAATTCTATCACCTAATGATAAGAATAACTTTGATTGTTTCATTTTTGGAGGTATTCTTGGTGATTATCCGCCGAGAAAAAGAACAAAAGAAAAACTCAGCGATAAACTATTATGTGAAAAACGTTCATTAGGCAATAAACAGATGTCAACAGATACTGCTGTATATACAGCAAAAAAGATACTTGATGGCACCACATTCGAAAAGCTTGAATTTCAAGATGAACTAGAAATCCCTGTTAAAGACGGACTATCAATAGAATTGCCATATAGATATATAAAAGAATATGGAAAAATAATTATTTCTAATGAATTAGTTGCATTTATGAAGAAGAAAAAAGGGATATAAAACAAAACAAGAAACTATTTAAAGATAAACAGCTTCGCTAGTTAAATATTTACATATAATAAATTTTTGAACGAAGTGAAAAAATTTATGGATTACAAAACAAAATCTGCAATTATTGGAAGAAAGAAAAGAATCAATCAAGAAGATACAAAACACCCTTGTTTTATTAGTTTATTCTCTATGAATGACCCTCATAAATCAGGAAAAGTGCCGGATAAGATCATAGAATTTGATTTGATTGACAGAATGGATATTACGGATTTAGACATTTCTTATTTATTGTCTGGTAATGACTTAGTAATAAACAATCTTGAATTATTGAAAGTTGAGCAAGATGATAATTTTCGATTGCACATCAGCGGCAGACAAAAGAAGTAATAAGTAAATTATTCATTTTTTATCATTCTTGATGCACTTCATACCGTAAAATAGCAGCAGCTTTTCCAATATCTCTAAGCTGTACTCCTTCTCTTGTTTCAGTTGAGATTATCTTAACAATAGAATTAAACTTCTGCGCTGCTTCTTCAAATCTTGAAATTGTTTCATCTGATAAAGATTCAGATAAAAGCAATGTATCAACAACACCAATTTCAAGAAATTTTATCGCATCTGCTTCTCCATAACATACCATGTTTGGTTTTGTTGAAAGCAGCAGAAAGAATTTGTTCATTATCCTTTTCTCATCTACAACTTCTTCTTGAGCTAATACATCATCGCTTCTATCAAGCAGTTCTTGAAGACCAACTTCTTCAGTATAGCCAATATCCTTTATAGCTATAACTTTCCTACGCACTTGATCAGTGATATAATCTCCCTCAACAAATTCATATTTTGTCTGCCCAGGTCCGCCAACAATAATGCCTTTTATTTGCCCAATCATCGGCAGGAAATTATCTTTCATATAGTCTCCAACTTTTTTAAGATGATCTTTAAGCGCAAGCTCTCTGTTTCTTTCAAATCTTACAGAAGATTGCCCTCCTGCTCTCATTTTTCCAGGAACTTCTGAATGTGTTTTTGCAACAGGTACAATTGTTTTTCCTCTCAATAAAGCAAGATGCGCATCTCGCTTGTCAAGCACAACAAAAGCATATACTTCCTTTTCCTCGCACATATCACGGATAACATCTAATACAAACTCTTTATCGCATCTATACAACCGCTGGTTTAATGGCACAGGAGGCTCTACGCTCCATACACGAACATCGCTTTGTCCTTCTCTTTCTGCAACATTTCCAGAGAATGCCATCAATCCATTTTCAGGCGTTCGTTTGTAAAGACGCAGATGCTGGATCATCTTCTCTAAAGCATCAGTTACATTCTTCCTTGTTGCAGTTGATTTAATATTAGAAGCAGTTCCAACCTCTTGAGAAAGATGATTGATTATTTTATTAAGATCATAATCTTTTGGAATATACACAGTAACTAACTCTGTATGCCTTCCTCTAAAGTTTTCCAGTTCTTTAATTATCTTTCGCAGTTTAAAACGCTGCATTGCAGTAATTGACATTATTGTTAATAAAAAAAGTAATGGTATATAAAGGTATTTTTTTCTTAGAAAACTTTATATAAAGATTATATATCTCGCTAAAAATGGATGAAAAATCAGTAGTCTTAATAGATGGTGAAAATGTTATAAGAAGTTGGAACTATTATTGTAATCAAAATGATATTAGAGAAAGAATTGATTATACTAAATTAATTGATTTATTGAGCAAAAATACTAACTTATTACGAGGATATTTCTATGATGGTGTTCCTGAACAGATTCCAGTAAAAAAGAAAAATTTTATACAGGCATTGCAGGAAAAAGGAATACAAATCAGAACAAAAATACTAAAAAATAGAAAGACGGTGTGTCCTAATTGCTCTACAACTTATGAAAGACAAATCCAAAAAGGAGTGGATATTTCATTAGCGACAGATATATTACGCCACGCATTGCAAAAAACATGCAACATATGTATCATAGTTAGTGGTGATGAAGATTTTAAAGACGCTATTGAATGTGCAAAAGATGCAGGAATAAAAATATGGGTTGCTTCTTTTAGAAATAGTCTATCCAAAGAAATTAAGATTACTGCGGATAAGATTATATACTTAGATGATTTATTTAATGACATAAAATTCACTGAAAAGTAAGGCAAAAAGTTTATATATTAGTCTTGATTTCATAGTAATATAATATTTAAGGAGAGGGTAGAGTGGGGTTATACCCAGTATAACTTTACCCTTTATACCTTTTAAAATTTAACATTTAATCTGCTGTGTTGCATAAATAATGAGAAAGTTTTTTCTCTAATATAATCAACTAATTTTGTGCATATTTTCTCATGGTTTCATATGCCAAGAATCTTCTTTTAACTTCTAAGTAAGCTGTTTCGACACTTTTTGCCTTTGTTCTCTCACTAAATATTCTTTTTACTGCTGAGAAAATACCTTCAGTTCCAAGCCATCTTTTACCATAATCTTTTTCTCTTGTCCAATCAGACCAGCGATTTGTTTGATAAATAAATGTCTAACAGAACCATTACCTATTATTTTGTAATTATTTCCCCTACCTCTCCAGCGTCAGCACCTGATCTGCTCTTGAATTGTGCCTATAAACTGTGATTCCTTTACATCCAAGTTTGTATGCCATTTTATAGATATCTAGAACGTCTTCTTTATGAGATGTATATTTTAGATTAACACTCTTTGAAACGCCATTGTCGCAATGCTTCTGAAAGATAGCCTGCATTTTGACATGATACTCTGGAGAGATTTCATGTGAAGTTACAAATACTTTTCTTATATCTCTTGGAATTTCAAGAAATTCTTTAAGACTTATTTTATTTGCGATTGATTTCATTAATGCCTCGCTGTAAAACTCACGTTCTCGTGCAATCTGTTCGAAATATTTATTGACATAAAGGAAATCTTCTCCGTCCATAACACGTTTGATGAAAGAAATTGCGAAATTAGGCTCTATTCCCGAGGAAACATCTGCAATCATACTTGTAGCTCCAGTTGGTGCAATTGCAGTTGTTGTTGCATTTCGTAATTTTATTCCTTTCTCTGCATATTTTTCAGCAAAAATGCTTTTCTTAAAGTTAGGAAAAGCTCCTCTATCTTTAGAAAGCTCAGCTGATGCTTTTTTCGTTTCTTCGTTGATAAATTTCATTACAGTTTCTGCAGCTTCTAATCCGGCGTCAGTATCATAAGGAACTTGCAGATGAAATAACATATCAGCAAATCCCATTATACCAACACCAATTTTTCTATTTACCTGTGTTGCTTCTTCTATCTCTTTTGTTGGATATTTTGTTAGATCAATGCAATTATCTAAGAAATGCACTACAAGTGCACATATCTCTTTAAGTTTATCATAATCTACTTTCTTATCCTTGATCATATTTGCAAGATTTATTGCTGCCTGGCATATTGCTTCATTTGGATATAACAATGCTTCTGCACATGGAGAAGTTGCTTCAATCTCACCAAGTTCAAGCAATACATTTTTATCATTTATTTTGTCTATAAATATTACACCGGGTTCTCCATTTCGCCATGCCATTGTTGCAAGAAGATCAAATACTTCTCTTGCTGGCAATTTTCTGACAACTTCTTTTGTCCTAGGATTAAGAAGATTATACAATTTATCTTTTTCAACTGCATCCATAAACTCTTTTGTGATGCCTACAGAGATATTAAAATTTACAAGTGATTTAGGATCTTCTTTAGATGTAATAAACTCAAGAATATCAGGATGGTCAACACGCAATATTGCCATATTTGCTCCTCTTCTCTTTCCACCTTTTTTCATAATTTCTGTTGACTTATCATAAAGATGCAAAAACGAGATTGGCCCTGATGAGATTCCTTGAGTTGTACTGATGTAATCATCTTTTGGCCTTAATTTTGAAAATGAAAATCCAGTACCACCTGCTGATTGATGTATAAATGCAGACGTTTTTAATGAACTATATATGCAGTCTAAGTTATCCTCTATAGGAAGAACATATGATGCATGCAAATTTTGCAATTTTGTCCCAGCATTCATTAGAATAGGAGTACTAGGTACAAAATCAAAGTTCATCATTGCTTGAAAAAATTGTTCTTCAGTTTTTTTATAATCCGCACGTTCAACTTCGTAAGATTTATCTGCTTGTGAAATTGTTTTTGCAACTCTTCTAAATAATATCTCAGGAGTTTCCATTATAACACCATTATCATCTTTTCTAAGATAACGTTCTTTTAATATCTTCAATGCATTCAAAGAGATTCTCTTATCAACCATCTTTCCAAGAATTGCATGTTTTAAATTGCGCAGTTTTGCTTTTTTTTCCCGATAAAGAATAAATGCTTTAGCAGTATTCAGATGATGTTCTTCTAAAAGTATCCTTTCAATTGTATCTTGAATATCTTCAACAGTTGGATTAGTTGTAGTAAATTTCTCAGATATTGATATTTTAACTTTCTCAGCCAATTGTTCAGACAAAGCTCTATCATTGCCGCCTATAGAACGTGCAGCTGCAAATATAGCTTCCACTATTTTCTGCTGAACAAAATCAACTTGTCTTCCATCTCGCTTTAGTATTTTTAATGGCATTGTTTAAAAAGTTAATACTTAGGAATATATAAAGTTACCCAACAAACTTTCGTAAACTTTATATACCACTTGAAAGTACTCATCATCATGCCATTAGATGATGATATTATTGAAGCTTTTAGAAAAAGCAAATTAGCAGAAACTTATGATATTGGAGACCAACTTGAGAGAGAAGCTCTAAGTTATAGCACTGGTGCCATTTTAAGACATTTGATATTTGTAGGAAATGATGGGGTTGTTTATGCTGGCTCATGCTATGTTGTTCCAAGCATAATCTTTTTTCTTAATGGAGATCATTTACCAGAAACAATTAAAAGATATATACCACAAATGTATAGATATGACCAAAAGAATAAAGAGCAAGGATTTATACCAAATAGATTCATAGAAGCATTGTTTAAAGACAAGATTAAAGAAGCTTATCATTTAGTAAAAAAAGTTGAATAACAAGTTCTACCAAACAAATGATTAATACTCAACTCCTCTTCTTGCTTTAATTCCTTTTTGCCATGGATGTTTTTCTCTATAGATTACAGAAACATAATCTGCATGTTCAAATAACTGTTTAGGTACATCTCTTCCAGTCAGCACTAATTCAGTTGAACCATGTGCATCAAATAATTTTTTGACATCTTCAACTGCCACTAAACCTTTATCTAATACACAATTGATTTCATCAAGGATTACCATTTCATATTCTTGTGATTGAATAACCGAAAAAGCCTTTTCTATTCCTAGTCTGCATGCTTCTTTCTCAATTTCATCTGTATTAAACTTAAAAATATCAATATTCTCAGTAAATGTTTGCAATTTTTGCTGTCTTTCTTTAATTGCATCACTTCCATATTGTTCAATCACAAAATTACCTTTCCATTTCTCCATTGCATGGAGTTCTCCAGTTGAACCTGATTTAAGAAACTGTATCATATATACTCTATAACCACAGCCTAAAGCACGCAATGCAAGCCCTAAAGAAGCAGTTGTTTTTCCTTTGCCGTCGCCTGTATAAATATGAATTAGCCCTAGTTTAGATTTATCACTGTCTCCTTCTACAATAATTGGAGCTCTAAGTTTTGTGACCATATAATAATTCCCCTTTTCTAAAAAAGAGGAATTATTGTGAGATTAAAAATGTTTTGATTTATTCCTCACAAGTCTTAATAACTTTGCCATCTTTTAGCTCAATCTTGCATACACCTTCTTTCTCAGAAACCTCCGGCGTTTGCTCTGATGTATGCATTGTAACAGTAATAGGATTCATGGTAATATCATCTAATTCTAATATCTTTATATTATTGTAAGTACCATTACTTTCCATTGCATGAAAAGCAGTTGTAATCTTACCATCATCTACAGTAAATACCTCATCTCCTTTTACTGTGATCTCTGCATTCTCCAAAATTATTTTGTATGTTTTTGTCTTTATTTTTTGGAATTCAGATTGTTGTGCTGCAACACTTAATATTGGATATCTACTGCCGTCTCTATAGATTGTAATGCCTTTTAATCCTTTTTTCCATGCTTCAAAATAAATTTGTGATACTGTTTCTGGAGCAATGCTCTCTGGCAAGTTTACTGTTGAAGAAATACTATGATCTATGTATTTCTGACAAACTCCTTGTATCTGAACACGCTTCATTGGATCAATAAAATGAGATGTTCTAAAGAAGTAAGCAGGCAATATTGTACGCATTTCATCAAGATTTCCAAGATTTTGCACATGATCTTGCAACTTCATCATATCAACATACGCTTGCACAGTTGGATGGTATACTGTATAAAATTTACTGCTTTCTTCTTTGTTTAATGTTTCAGATCTTCTTCTATAATACAACGCAAAAATAGGTTCAACACCAGAACTTACCCCTACATAGTGTTTATTTTGCTGATCAACAAAACCAAGTGCTACATTTGAGATTGTTCCAGTTGGTGCAATTGATAATAATGCTATATTTCTAAGACCATTTGTCTTTACTAATTGCTTTACATCTTCAGCAATTATTTCTTTATAAAACGGATTTTGTGAGTATTTTTCATAGTCCCATAATGATGCTGGTGATTTCTCCTGAGCCAACATTGCAGATGCTCTATATGCTTCATTTGCTATGAATTCCATGATCATTTCGATTAAAGCTATCCCTTCATCACTATCATAACCAACACCTAACTGATTAAACATATCAGCTATGCCCATAACACCTAATCCAAGTCTTCTTGTTTCATCTGCAGCAATCCGCTGTTTTTCCAATGGATTAAGCTGTTCATTCCAAGTGATTGTATTATCTAACATCCTGATAAAATCATGTATTGTTATTTTCAATAAATCCCAATCAATTGCAGCTTTTTCTGTATATCCATTGTTTACAAAACGAGATAAGTTCAAACTGCCTAAGTTACATGCACCACCATCTTGCAATGGAATTTCTCCGCAAGGATTTGTGGAGATTATTGGCCTCCCTATATAATTAGTAGGAGAATATTTTGTCATTGTTGACCAAAACATTAAACCAGGTTCTGCTGTTTTGTAATTGCTTGCGACAAACTGGTTCCAGAACTCTCGTGCTTTTATCAATCGCTTGATCTCTCCAGTTTGGTCAGAATTAAAATATAGCATAAAGTCTCCAGCATAATGTAAAGCAAGAGCCTCTGTTTTGTTGATATTTATTACATAATCACCAAAGATATTTCTTTTATTTTGATTCTTCAATTCTTCTTCATTAAGTATAACACCATAGTTTTGTAAAAAGCCACTTACTTCAGTCATATCTGATGATGCAAACAACAATTGGTAATTACTTAGCTCCTTTGAAGGTATTCCTATAGAATAATGTATCTCTCCTTGTTTTGTTTTTAAAGGAGTATCATCATGCAATCTTTTGTAAACACAGATTGTATTTACGCTATTATGAAACTGTTCATCAACTGCCAGCATAAATTCATCGCTCATCTTTAGGCTGATATTAGCAAACCTTACTTGAGTATTTTCTCTAACTTGCTTTTCTACTTCTTGCAGTTGGGATTTATTAAATTGTCCTGACCAATTGCATTGATCTACAATCTGACGTGTCACCCAATTAGGTATTTGTTTGATATTGATAAAATCAAAAATATCTGGATGCTTTACATCTAATGTAAGCATCAATGCTCCTCTTCTTCCAGATTGTCCAATTAATCCTGTTGTTAATGAGAATAATTCCATAAAAGAAACACTTCCTGTTGAAAAGTCAGATGCATTATGCACGACAGAATTTCTTGGACGCAAAGATGAAATATCTACGCCGATTCCTCCACCATAGGAATATGTCCTTGCACATTCATATGCAGTTTTATAGATTGATTCTATATTATCACTGTCAATCATAGATACAAAACAATTTGCCAATGTTTTCAATCGATATAAATCTCCAGCGCCAGTGATTACTCTTCCACCTGGCAGATAATGACCATAATAAAGATGATTATAAAATTTAATTGCATATTCTTTTCTATTTTCTTCTGAATCTTCAACAGTAGCCAAAAATGCAGCAATTCTTGCAAATACATCCTCTGGTTTAGTTTCAATCTGTTTTCCATTAAGATCTTTCACATAATATTTTCTTAGATAAATATCCTTTGCTAAAAGATTATCACTTAAATAATTCTCATGTACTGGCAAAACACCTTGTTTTTGCATTGTTCTCAACATAAATAATAATTCTTTATATTTGCCAAGAACTTCTGAGGAGATTATTTTGAGGATTTTCGTCTTATGTGCAAACATCAACTCATAAGGATCATCTTGTTCAGCAACTATTCGTTCTTTACTATCTATCACTTTAGATTCTTGAAAAACTTTATACCGCTCTTCTCGAAGATTTTTCTTTTCATTTCTATAAAGAATATATGCCTTAGCTGTCTTTGCATGCCCCATTTTAATTAAAACTGTCTCAACTGTATCCTGTACTTCCTCAATAGAAGGAGTATTATTTTCAAATGACTTAAGATTAAGTAACTCTATGACATTATCAGTAAGCTGTTTTGCAATTTCAAGATTTGTTCCGCCAACTGATTGAGCAGCATTGAAAATTGCTTGCGTTATTTTAATTTCATCAAATGCAACAATTGTACCATTACGTTTTTTTATATGTGTAATCTTCATATTTTTATGTTGAGAAGTTGCTGCATTTTCCATTCTATAATCACCCTTTTTTTTGATTGAAATCGATTAAGATTATAAATAAAAAAGTTAGGTAGGTTAAAGATATATAAAGATTATTATAATGAAAAATCTATCTTTTAATCTATATACTAAATTGAGACATTACTACTAAGAAAGGAATCGTGCATGATTTACATAAAATCTTTAATAATCTTTTCCATCTTACTTTTAGTATCAATAGGTTGTTTCACCAAGACTTGCTTTGCTAAAGCTGGAACTTGTTCCTCATAAGTTATCCTTTCTTCTTTATAGAAAACACCTATTGGAATCTTATCTCCACATTCCTGCGCTTTTTCAAATGCTTTTGTTTTATTAGAAAAATCAAATTTCTCTTTCTCTAATTTATAGACTCGCTTCTTGAAATAATCATAAGTATTCAGATGATTAAAGGTTACACATGGCTGTAAAACATCAATAAATGCAAATCCTTTATGTTTTACACCTTGTATGATAAGCTCTCGCAAATGTGCAACATCTCCTGCAAACCCTCTTGCAACAAACGTTGCGCCTGAAGCAATTGCAAGTGCAACAGGATTCACTGGTTCTTCTATAACAGGATCAGGTGTTGCTTTTGTCTTAAAATTCTTCTCACTGGTCGGAGAAACTTGTCCAGTTGTTAATCCATATACTTGATTATTATAGACTATATAAGTCATATCTATGTTTCTTCTGCAACTATGCATAAAGTGATTCCCGCCTTCAGCATAACCATCACCATCTCCACCTACAACAATAATTGTTAATTTATGATTAGCTAATTTTAATCCTGTTGCAAAAGGTAATGCTCTTCCATGCAGACCATTGAAACCATATAATTTAGTCCAATAAGGTGTTTTACTTGAGCAACCTATTCCTGAGACCAAAAAAAGCTCATGCTGAGGAATACCTAACTCAATAACTGCATTTTTTAGAGCCATCAATATACCATAATCACCACATCCTGGACACCAATTTATTTTTGCAGATGTTGATAAGTCATTTAGAGTGATTACATGTAAAGATGGTTTTGTATTTTTTTCAAATGTTTTAATCTGACTTTCTATTTTTTGTTTCATTTTTCAGATAAACCTCTTATTATTCATAACATAATCATTGATTTCTTCTGGAAAAAATGGTCTGCCATCATATTTTCTAAGATTATGTTTTATCTCAATGCCTGTCTTTTCTTTGATTAATGCAGCTAATTGTCCTGTATAATTACATTCAACACAGACAACATTCTTTGCATTCTTTATGATATTTATAACACTCTCTGTTGGAAAAGGATCTAGATATTTTATTTGCAGAAAATTTGCCTTGATTTTCTTATCAGCTAAAAAATGCATTGCTTCAAAAATTGCTCCTTTTGTTGAGCCAAAACTGATAAATGTTAACTCTGCATCTTTCTCTCCAACTAATTTTGGCTGCGGAATATCTTTCATAGCTGTTTCTATTTTTTTGAAACGTTTATGCATCATCTTTTTCCTATTATCAGCATCCTCGTAAAAAAAACCTGATTCATTATGTTCATCACTTGAAGCTATAAACAAACCATGTTCTTGTCCAGGCATGACACGAGAAGAAACACCATCATCAACAAATGCATATCTCTTGTATTCTTGCTTTGAAACTGCCAACTCTTTTAGTTGTTCATCTGTTAAGAACTTGCCTCTTTCAATTCTAATAGTTTCAAAACTGAATTTCTTCAATGATTTGTGAGACTCATTCAGATGTTTGTCTGTCAGGACAATAACAACCAATTGATATTTTTCTGCCAAGTTAAAAGCATCTATCATAAGATTATACGCATCATCAACATCTCCTGGTGCAATAACAATCCTTGGAAATTCTCCATGACTTGCATGTAAGATAAATTGAAGATCTCCCTGCTCTGTCCACGTTGGTAATCCTGTACTTGGACCTCCGCGCATGCCATTGATTACAACTAAAGGTGTTTCAGTCATTGCAGCTAAGCCTAATCCTTCTGTCATCAAACAAAATCCTCCACCGGATGTTGCAGTCAACGCTCTAACTCCAGCATGCCATGCACCTATTGCCATATTTACTGCAGAGATTTCATCTTCTGGCTGTTTGACAACAATAGAAAACCGCTGTTCATAATGTTCCATTAATGAAAGGATTCCAGAAATAGGTGTCATTGGATAAATACTTACAAATTTACAGCCAGCTGCTAAAGCACCAAGAGAACAAGCTTCATTTCCTGTGAGAAAGATATGCTCTTTATTTTCCTCAACCTTTTTTAATTTATTTGGAAACTGTTTGATAACTTCTTTATAATTTGTAGTAATATAATCATATCCCGCTTTAGCCAAAGCTATGTTATGATTGATGACAGCATCACCCTTACTCTTAAAAAAGTCCTTAATAATATGTTCAACAATTGCAAAATCATAGGAAACAACTGCAAATGATGCTCCAAGCAGAACATTGTTTCGCATAACACGTTCTCCTTGAATATCTCTAACGATTTTTGATAATGGAATATGAAGATAAGAAATATCTTTTCTTAATTTTGTTTTATCAACAGGAGATTCATCATTGTCATACAATAATACACCATTTTTGGTCAATTGATGAAGATGAAGATCAATTGTTTCTTTGTTTAACGCTGCAAGAATGTTAGTTATCTGTATCTGACTGTGAATCTCTTTATCCTCAACACGCACAGTATAACTATTATGACCACCACGAATTAAAGAAGGATATTCTGTGTAATCAAAAATATGAAGATTTCCTCGTAAGCAGGCTTTTGCAAACATCAAACCAGTTGACATGATTCCATAGCCAGCTTCGCCACCAATTTTCCAAACTAATTTGTTAGTTTTTGTCATTATTACCTTTTTTCATTCAATTGACATTCAATTTACATAAGTTTTGTTCAAACATTTAAATTGTTTTTGGATTTTCAACAGATACATATAACAATTATGTTCTTATACTAGTTCTTATTTCTTAATAATATGCTAGAAATCCTATATGAAGATGAAAATCTTCTTGTTGTCAACAAACCTGCGCAATTAGCAACGCATCCAAGTGGAGTCTATGAGGATAATTCTTTATTTGATAAACTCAAAGAAAAATACACAACATTGCATTTGATAAACAGATTAGATTTTGACACTTCAGGAATCATTCTTTGCGCAAAAAACAAGCAGACAGCTGCAAAGTTGAATAAACTAATGTTTGAAAAAAAGATTCAGAAAAAATACAAAGCAATAGTTTTTGGAGAGTTAAAAAAAGAAATAACTGTAAACAAACCAATTGCAGAAAGAAGAGGAACAAACATTAAATGGAAGATGAAGATTGTCAGAAAAAACAGCAGAGATGCAAGAGAATGCATTACCTTTTTCAAGCCATTGCAGACAGTTGAAAAAAAAGGAGAGAAATATACACTTGTAGAATGTACACCATTAACAGGCAGACAACATCAGATTCGAGTTCATTTATCATACCTAAAACATCCAATCGTAGGAGATAAGATTTACATTCGTGATAGAGTGTTTAAGTATTATACTACTCATGATCATAAGTTAAATACAGAATGCTTAGAGATTATAAAGACCTCACGTATGTTATTGCATAGTTATTATCTGAAATTCTCTTTGGATAACGATGAAAGAATAATCACTTGTGATATGCCAGAGGATTTTAGAAATTTTCTTAGTTGAAAAAAGAAAAACCAACTAAGATTATTTAATAGTAGTTACAATCAGAAATCTTTAAATAATCATAAGAGTTATTAGCCAGATATGACGCAAATCTGTGATTTTCTGTCTGAAACAGTAGACCTAGAGAGCATAGTTAGAGCAAGTGATGCATTAAAATATCCATTCACCAAGAATCAACAATCTTGGGATAGGTTTCATATTGATTACTTAAACATTGTTGGACCAGTTGTTGGGATAAAAAGAGATACACCAAACCAAAACAAATTGAGTAAAACAGAAAGAACTGTTTTTGCTCAGATTTTTGAAGCATATAATGATAAAGCATTTCCTAAAGACCTGAAAAATATATTCAATTCTTACGAAGGTTTTTTTTATTCATTTTTTATAAGACCTTATGGTTTTTCATATAAAAAAGGAGAGTATATTGATCTTCTTCCGCAATTATATGATAAATACAAAACTGAAAAAGAAAAAGAGGAGAAAAACCAAAAAGAGATTGATATGTTAAGAGAGCAGATTAAAGCAATAAACTTTGCAAGGAATATAGATTTAGCTAAATTATTTGTAAAATCTCTTGAATCTACAAAAAAGAAGATAAAAGTTTCTGCTAATGAGATAGATATATCATACAAAACTGATTCAGGAGAGACTATAAACACAAGATTAACTCCTGAAGCATCCTCTTCCTTTTGGGAGAGCATATTTAGCAGTGGAGAAGATTGCATATTTATCAACAAAAAGCATAAAGAAGATAAGATAGTATTTGAGAAATACTGGTTTGCATCACTTCTGCATTCTTATCATCCAAAAATATTTTATCTAAATTTTAGGACACAAAACTCAAAAACACCGCAGCCTATGTACAGGATAAAATTCATGGAATCTGTTGATGAACATAACAGGAAATATTTGATTGTTGGAGGTATATTAGGAGAAAATTTTAGAAGGATAAAAACAATAAGAGGAACATGCATAGAAGAGCAGATAAATAAAGTAATTCAAGAATTCTTCAGAAGAAATTATTCAAAGAATGACTTTTTATTATATAATTTTAATCATATTGCAAATGAAGATAAGCCTTACAACCAATTTATTGATTATATAAAAAGAAGATATTCAATTGATGAAGAAAAACTAAAAAAGATTGGTGAGGTTAATAATAAAAGCTGCACCCATAGATTAAAAGTAAGATATGATTATGTTCCAGAGAAAGAACTGCAGATATTAGCTGCAATATCAACATTTGATGATGAAGGCAATCCAAAATACAACGGCGAGCAATATTCTGAAACATTCGAGGTAAACAGAGACAAGAACACAACAGGAGCATTTGTTAGTTTAGATGGATTGATCAGAGGATATGAGATGAAGTATAATAAAACTAGAAGAGAAAATACATTGAAATGTTTGACAACTGTTAGTAACGGTATTTTAGGTCTTTTTATGATATTTTTAGCAGCTAGGATAACTTCTATAATAGATAATTATAAGATAGATAATGATGAGTATTATATATCACAAAAGTATTATATATCACACAAATTAGCTCAATTCAGATTTCGTCTTGATACTTCAAACTTAAAATCAGAACAACCAACTACAGAGAATACACCCTATAAAGGAAAACTTATTGACATAATATCTGAGCAAGCCAAATATCATAATCATGAAGAAATAGTAAAAAAGGTTAAACATTTGTTAGAGGAATTATGTGAAATAGATTCATCTTCTCTTGATAAATGTAAAGCATTAACTTGCTTATCAATTAATAGTAATGGTATATGTGAGAATGTCGATAGTAGAGAGTTAGATTTAACAATAGAAAGAAATATTGAAAGAGAAAGAACTATATTAGTTGCAGAAAAAGGATACAAAATAAATAAAGAGATTACTGATATAAGTGGGTATATCATAAATGGTAAACCAACTATCTTAATAGAGAGTTATGAGGGAGAGATTGTTTCTAGAATAAAACTTATCAAATGGATTATACTCAATTATGGCATTAGACATTTAGCACCTGATGCAGATTATTTAATCTTTGATAATATTGATAGTTTGATTGAGTTTTCTTTTAGACCAGAGACTGCATTTACCATACGACATTTTTTCCCATTGATACCTGAATTACTAAATGAAGAAATACAACAATATATAGTTAGTGTTAGTAATGATAATTTATCAAGAAAACAAGAGAGTTTCATTTCTGAACCATACCCTTATCAAACATCAGAAAATCAATTCAAGATTAGCATAACTACTAAATCTGGAAAAACAATTATTATTCCATTAAATGAAGAAAACAGTCATTTTATGAAATTATTCCATGAAACTATCCAGAAAGATAGTATTTATTTTAGAGAAATCGGTAAATTATTAAAATGGGAAAAAAGTAAAAAAACATATCTTTTACAAGGTAGAAGACAAATATATAATAAAGATAATTCAAAAGCGATTATAATAGAAACATTAGATTTGCTAAGAACATTACTTGTACATAGAGACGAGATGTTTCTGCAGTCAAAAGAAGCAAGAAATAACTTCGCCGAAAGAGTAAAGCAATATGCCAAACAACATCAAGAAATAGAGTCAAGAGATTTATTAAGGCACACCCAATCAATAGTTGAAGATATTTTTGATATTCCATTTTTAGATAAATTATCATTATTAGTAGATAAATATAGTTCAACTAATTATATACCAAATTTAGTAGAAATAGTAAGAAGAGGACGATTTATTAGTCATGATTCAGTTGAAGCAGAAAGATTTTTCAGCTTATTCCTATATAATGAAGAAATTGTTAGTAAAATACAGAAAATACCTTATATTGAAGGTTTAGTTGGAGCTTTAGATAATTATTCTACCATTAGTAATCAATATCATATGAATTTTTATAAACAAGATATTGTTTTTATCCTTAATCTTTTAGAGAGATACTATAAAAGAATACAAATTCCTGAGAGTAATAAACAATCTGCACTTAATAATTTTTTTCGTTGTTTAGATATATTTTATAATAAATGTCCAGCAATGCTTAAAGAATATTCTGATTTAGTTGAATATGCATTAGATAAAGGTGAATATGGATGTACTCAAGATAAAGAAGTTAAAGGAAGTGTTTTACTTGAATCAATTGATACTGTAATCAGACATTACACAATAGGAGATATATCACTTAATCCAGCTCTCATTACAAATATATTTCCGAGAATTAGCCATCAATTAGATGCAATAGCAAAATGTTTTCCAGAAAGAGATTGAATAAGGCATTGTAAATAAGAAGATCATTAAACTCACAACATCTTTATCTTTTTTCTAATCTCCTCAATTTCAGTTTGTCTTAATTTAGACAATATATTTTTTATCTTGCCATAAATACTTTTATTATAATCACCTAAGAATTCTCTGATTATTTCAAAATATTTATTGTGTAACATATTACTCAATTGTGTAGAATATTACTCATTTATAAATGTTTCAAACCAACTTAAATCCTAATCAACTCTCTGCACATACTTAAACTGATTAAACACAATAATTGTATCATAACTGATTATGTTATCTGCAAATTCTACTCTTATCTCATCAAGTATCTTATGGAACTCTGCATTGTCTTTTGCAAATATACTGAATTGATAATCCCATTTGCCTAATAATCTCATGTACCACAGAATATTTGGATGGTATTTTAAAAATGCCAGAAACTTTGATTTGTTCAGACCTCTGAACTTAAAGAAAACCTTCCACCATTGGTAGCCTAATTTATTCAGAGAAGCCAAAGGCATGAACCTCTTGATAATCCCATTTGCTACTAATCTCTTTATTCTGTTCTTTACAGCAATCTGCGCAATCCCTATCTTATCTGAGACCTCTTTGATGCTTATTGAACCATCAAGCCTTAGTATATCTAATATTTTTTTATCTTTATCATCTAGAGAAACATTCTCAATAATCTGCGTGCTTGCAAACTCTTTTTCAAATGTTGAGCCTTTGTGTTCGCATAAGAATAATTTCTTTGTATCTTCATTATCTAGAACAATACCTAATCCAAGAAAATCTTCCTCTAAAATCTCAAGAATATCATAACTGTTGATATTATTATGATATTTATTTATAATTGTTTCAAAACAATCAATAAACTCATCCTCTTTTCTTACTGTGAGGACTATCTGGATGTCATAGCTGCCTGAGCAATTCTTGATCCTTGAAACCTTCTCAAGATTAAGTAAGAAATTCAGCAGTTTTTTCTCATTAAGAACAGTCTTTAGTTTTATGTACACAAGATAATTCTTAAATCCAAGCTTTCTGTGATCTAGCAGAGCCAAAGTTCCATGCAAGAAATCTTCATCATTCATCCTTTTTATCCTGTAGCTTACTGTCTCTCGTTTTATCCTCAATCTTTTTGCTATAAATGTATTTGAAAGCCTTGCATTCAAAGATAATAGATACAATATTTTTCTGTCGATCAAATCCATCTTAAAATCACCAGATTCAATATTCCCATATCTATTATACTCTTTAACTTGACCAATAAATTTATTCTTAATCATATTTCTACAGAAATGACATTAAATATATAATAATTATGTTTTTTGTAGAAAACCAAACAATATATTTCTTATATTTAGTATGCTTAATTATAACAATGGTGATGTTAAAATGCTAGAAAACAAATTAGATATGAAATAAATAACAACATTTAAATATATGTTGAGAGTAAAGTAGTATACTTATGACTCAACAAAAGTTCATTAATCGAAAAGAAGAGCTTGCATTTCTTGAAAGAGCTTATGCATCAAAAAAATCTGAAATGATTATACTTTATGGTAGAAGGAGGATTGGAAAGACTGAATTATTGATAAAATTTTTAGAAAAAAAAAGTGGATTTTATTTCCTTGCTTCAACTGAAAGCGACCAGCAGAATATAAACAATTTTAAGACAAAACTTTCTGAATTTATTAATGATGCTTCTATTGCTGAAATTAATTTCAAAGATTGGTTTTCACTATTTGATACTGCTTCAAAAAATATAAATTTTATTAATGCTGCAAAAAAAAATAAGATTATAATTTGTATTGATGAGTTTCCTTATCTCATTAGCACAAACCCAGCAATAACATCCCTATTTCAGAAAGCATATGATTTAATACTGAAAAATAATAATTGTATGCTTATTTTAACTGGATCTTCTATTATGATGATGGAAGAAAATGTTTTAGGAGAGAAGAGTCCATTGTATGGAAGAAGAACAGGGCAATGGCTGTTAAAGCCTTTATCATTTGCTCATATTAAAGATTTTTTTGATTACAAAATTGAGGAGAGTATAAATGTATGGTCAGTACTTGGCGGTATCCCTGAGTATTTGCTGCACTTTGATAATTCTGCGAGTTTTTGGGGAAATGTTAAAGATAAGATATTAAGCAAAGGAGAATATCTTTATGATGAAGCAGAGGTGCTTATGAGAACAGAATTCAGAGAACCAAGAAACTATATGATTATCTTCAAAGCAATTGCATTTGGTAAAACAACTCTCGGTGAAATTTGTTCATTTACTGGAATGGATAAAAGTATGGTTTCAAAATACATAGATGTACTTAAAACACTTCATTTAATTAAAGAAGAGATTCCTATCACAGCTTCACCAAAATTCAAAAGACGATTGTATTCATTAAGTGATCATTACTTTACATTTTGGTTTCGATATGTTTATTCTAATAAAATTGATTTAGAAGCATATCGAAAAGATGAGATTGTAGCAAAAATTAAAAGAAATTTTAGTGAATACTCTGGATTTATGTTTGAAAAGCTTATTGAAGAACTTATCAGAGAAAAGATTTTACTAAAAAACTATTCATTCACAAAAATAGGCAAGTGGTGGCATGAAGAAAAAGAGATTGATATCGTTGCTTTTAATGAAGAAACAAACCAACTATTGCTTGGTGAATGTAAATGGCAGGAAAAAGTGGATGCATATAAAATAATCTCTTTATTAAATGAAAAAGCAGATTCTGTAGCATGGCATAATTCAGATAGAAAAGAAATATATGCTGTATTTGCAAAATCTTTCTCAAGGAAAATTGATTTTTTTAAAGGAAACAAAGTAGTTTGTATAGATCTTCTTGATATAGAAAAATCTATCAAAAAGTAAAAATCCCAATCGCAGCAAGCTGCGGGGCATTCAATAACAAAAAAGGGATTTTTACTCTTAAAAATGGGTCGCAGCAGAGCTGCGGGGTATATAATTATGTTTTTTGAAAAAGTAAAGAACACAGCAAAGGAATTATTAGCGATTGGAGCAATGTTAGGTGTAACATGGTATGTTCTTTATTATCAACCTGGCTGTAGCTGTGGGACTGTAACATTAAATAGCAGCACAGTTGTTGCAAAAAGAGAAAGAGAGATATCTGTTTTTGACGAGTACACTGGTAATTCTTATAAAAGGAAAGAGATATTTATAGCTGGTTATGGCAGCTGTCTTTATTTCGATTGCAACCATGATGATGTTAAGATCGGCGATGAATTAAGACATGTTAAGATAGAAATTATCCCTTTTATTGTTGATAGATGCGATGCAATTTTATGTTATCAAAAACAAGAGAAAGAATAAAAATATTTTCTTGACCAAAAACTACATAAATCACTGCAGTTTTCAGCAGCATATGGAAAAAGAGGATAGAGGAGATAGTCTGATTTCTGCATATATGCAGAGAAATACAATCACCGAAACAATTGCTGAGAAAAACAAACATAATGGATATTCTTTACAAGAATCTAATGCAAAAGGATCTCTTGTAAAAGAATCTCCAATGCAAGAATCCTTAACATATCATATCTTACTAAGCTCACTGCATGAGCTTCCTTTTTCTGTCGGTAAAAAATTATTGTTTGATTTTCTGCATGGCAATAGGACAAATGAATCAATTGAAAAGCATAAGCTCTATAATTTAGGCTCTTTTAGCGCATTAAATAACATTAAGATAAATGAACTTGAGAATGCATTGCAAACAAACATAATCAATAATTTTATTGAGTGGACGCCATTGCAGTCAAACAGATTTATCAAAGTATTGACATTGACAGCTCAAGGAAGAAAAGAGATCAACAATCCTACTTTGTCAAAGATGAAGAAAAGCATACATGCTGCAATACAGCAGACAGAGATAACTGAACAAGACAAGTTTCTTTTTGAACAATTTGATTTCTTCCTTAATAGATATAATGATTTTCAGAAAAAAGCAATACTTTCTCCCGCAAAAGAGATACTGTGCATTGCTGCAGCTGGCTCTGGGAAAACTACAACAATTACTCAAAGAATTGCTTTTCTTACAACATATAGATCAGTACAGCCGCAAAAGATTCTTGCAGTTACATTTACACGAAAAGCAAAGCAAGAGCTAGAGAAAAGATTAAGCCAGAACCAGATAACAAATGGAGTGCAGATTGAGACATTTAATTCATTCTGTGAGAAGATATTAAAGCAGTATAATGATAGGATTTATTCCAAACAAGTACGGGTAATCACATATGGCGATAGGATTAGACTTGTAAAATATGCTCTCTCAAAGAAGAATCTGATCTTAGAAAAAGCAATAGCAATGTATTTCAGCACAGCACAGCAACGAGGAAAATCAGGAGAAGAACTGGCTGCAATTTTTGTAAATGACTGTTTTTTTATCTTAGATCATTACAAAAATGAAAATAAGCATCTGGAGGACTTTTCTAAAGAATCAATCAGAGGAGAATATACTGAATATTCGCTGAAAGAGATAAACAATGCAAGAATGATGTATGACATCTGTAAGATTATAGAAACAAAGATACATGAAGAAGGACTGCGGGATTTTGCTGACCAGATAATGGAATGTATTAATTTTCTGCAGCATAATAAAGAATGTATTCCGCAATTTGAACATATATTGATAGATGAGTTCCAAGACATAAACAAGATCCAGATGGAATTAGTTGAGCTTCTTCACCCTGATAATATATTTTGTGTTGGCGATCCCCGACAAGCAATCTTTGGCTGGCGCGGAAGCAAGATCAAATATATTCTTGAGTTTTACAACAGATATCAACAGGCAGAAATAATTACATTGACAGAGAATTATCGTTCAAGTTCAGCGATTGTCTCTATTATTAACAAAACAATCAAAAGCATGCAATTACCAAACTTAACAAGCGGAAAAATATATATTGCAGACAAACAAGAACTGCAGCAGAAAACACAAAGACCAATTGTGCTGCTTGAGTTTGCCTCCATAGATGAAGAATACCTGTTTATTCAGCATTCATTACAAAGCCTGCTTGAAAAAGCAGAGATTGCACCGTATGAGATCTTCGTGCTTGCACGCACAAACAGGATACTTAAGGAATTAAGCCAGCGATTGCAATTGCAGGGCATAAAACATATCTTAAGAACTGACGAGATAAGAAATCCAGCAGCTGCAAAAGGAGACGAGATAACGCTTGCAACAATCCATGCAATCAAAGGATTAGAAGCACACACTGTCTTTGTGATTGGCTGCACAACAAATAACTTCCCTTGCAGAACAACAGATCATCCTGTAATGGAAATGATCAAAGTTGATGAATATGATAAAGAAGAGGAAGAAAGAAGATTATTCTATGTTGCATTAAGCAGGGCAAAAGAACAATTGATTCTTACATATAGCGGAACAATGAGCTATTTTATTACTCCAGAAATGCTGCAATTGCTTGATAAGAGAACAACAACAAAAACTGAAGACAAAAAAGACAAAGATATTATAAGAGAATTAGATACTAGTTATAACACAGCTTATAAAACAAATAAGAACAATGCTGGATACGCAAGATTAAAACAATGGAGATCAGAAATCGCAAGAACAAATGGGATTCCTGCGTATATGGTAATAAATGATAGGACAATCCTTGATCTGCTTGAAAAGATGCCAGCAGAACTGCGTGATCTAGAAGATATCTACGGGCTTGGACCAAACAAGATAAAGAGATATGGAAGAGAATTGCTGAGGTTGGTTAATGATAACTAGAATTCCAAAATAATTGAAAATCTTTATTAACACCAATTATTCTTAGCGTGTATGAACCAAAAACAACTAGGAATAATTGTTTTGATATTTTCTTTACTGTTAGGAATTCTGTTTTTTTTCCATTATCTCAATAATATTAATAATATTGTAGAATTTATGCGTTTAAGCAATGGCACTTGTTTCAATGAACAAGGAGAATGTTTGCATGCCAAACCGGATTATATTGCATTTGGTGGATTTGCTGTAGCTCTTTTTTTGCTTGGATTAAGCATCTATCTTATCTTTCTTGACAAGACTCAACGATTACTTGTAGAACAGAACAAACAAGCAGCAGATGTATTAAGAAAAGCAAAAGAATTAAAAGAAAGTAATCAGAAAAGAGAAAGATTTGATGCATTTCTGCAAGGCTTTGATGAAAAGAAAAGATTAATTCTAAAAGCAATCCACGAACAAGAAGGAATCCAGCAATCAACATTAAAATACAGGACAGGAATGTCAAAGACTGAACTTTCTCTGCTTTTGAAAGATTTAGAAGATAAAAAAATAATTACACGCGAAGATTCTGGCAAAACTAAGAAAGTATATTTGAAAAAAGTGTTGTAACCGATGAGAACTCTTTTAAATCATTAGCAATTCCATCACTATATGAAATCAAGAATACCACTAATAGCTATCCTTTCAAGCTTAGCAGTAATTTGTATTACTACAAATAAGATTTATGAAGAAAGAACAGTTGATGTTCAGACACATTATGTCCAATTATCTCCAGAAAAAGAAAAGATTACACTTGCAATTGCAAAAGCAGATCCAACAAAAAGACAAGCATATATTGATGGATTAGTTGCAGATACAAAAATACCTTTTTGCAATGGAATTATTTATGAGATCGAAATACATATCAGATTGATAGTGATTACAAAGCAACAATTAGCCATGAAGCAAGACATTTATTGCAGCATGCAAAAGGTTTGCCATTTGAATATCTTTTAGGGGAAAAGAGTGGAGATGAAAGTAAAATAAAAGAACTTCTATTCAAAGAAGAATTAAGGATTGATTGTTTTGAGATGGTCGGAGAACTTAGAGAAAGAATTAAAAGAAGTGCAAAGTCTCCTGCTTCCTCTACTGAAGAGCTATTTCTTACAGCAGCATTAGATAGGATGGGAAAATTATAATATATAATAAAGTACATAATAGTCTAAACGATTATAAACAGTCATAAACAATTATACATCCTCTTTAGCCTTTTTTAGCATATATTTCTGTTACATAAGGTATATATAATATAATCTCTACAAACTAACATGGCGATTATTTTATGAAAATACAATTAACAATAGATGGCATGCATTGTAAAAGCTGCAAGATGCTTGTGACAGATGCATTAATTAATTTGGGTGCAAAAAACATCAAGATAGATTTAGACGAAAAGAAACAAGTTGCGCAATTATCATTAGAATATAATGATAAAGATAAGATTGATATAATCAATGCAATCAGAAATGAAGGGTATAAGGTGAGAAAGTGAAAACTACAATCTATTGTCCAGACATCGAATGTGACAGCTGTGTAAAAGTCTTAAAAAAAACTTTTGATGGGATGCAGGGCATAAATAATCTCAACATAAAAAAAGAACACTTGGATGTTGAATATGAAGAAGCAATGATCAAACCTGAAAGTATAGTGCAGATGATCAAAGAAAAAGGCTACAGAGCTGCATTACAACCATTTACAAGAAAAACATTCAAAGAACGTTCCAGAGATTTTTTTGCAAACAAACATAAATATGAACTAGAGCATCGAATGATAATATTTACTGCAATTACATTTGTCTTGCTGATGATCATCGAATATTTTACTTACTTTTTACTGTTTAGAGATGATCCTGTATTTTTGACAAAATATGGGGTCTGGTTTTTATATGCAACAATTTCAACAGTATTTCTTTCTGCAGCTGTGTGGCATATTAATGCGTACAAAGCAAATGTTACACACATGGTTGGTATGATGATTGGCATGACATTTGGAATGCAAACAGGATTATTGATAGGTTCAATCATCGGAGCAACAAATGGCATGTTTATAGGTTCAATTGTTGGTATGCTGTTTGGAGTATTTGTTGGCTGGATGAACGGAAAATGCTGCGGTGTCATGGGTGTAATGGAAGGAACAATGGCAGGAATAATGGGGGGTACAATGGGAGCAATGATTTCAGTTATGATGCTCTCTGATAATCTCTTGCTGTTTATGCCTGTTTTTATTATTGTAAATATTTTTGTATTGCTTGGATTATCCTATATGCTTTACGAAGAAGTAGTTGAAAACAATGAAAATGTCAAAAAAATACCAGCAGATTTTGCAGCATTTTTTAGTTATTGTTTTGTTGTTTTATTTTTGCTTGGATTAATTATTATATATGGATATAAATCTGCATTTGTTGCATTATAAATTATTTGATGGTTATTTAAATGATAAAGGTGATTAAAATGAATGGAAACATAATTATTAAGATTATCGCAGCTGTTTTATTGGTTGTTTTATTAAGCGCAGTAATACTTGCGCAGACAGGTGTTTTTAATAAACAATATCAGCAACAAAATAACTTACAGAATAATGGAATAGCTAATAATAATAAACTACCACAAGTTCAAGGTGGAAGTTGTGGTGCAAGTGGTGGAGGTTGCGGGTGTGGCGGAGGAGCTTCAGCGAATAATGTACAAGTTGCTCAACCAATTAATATAAATGAAGCAACAGCATCAGAAAATAATGGAGCGCAAGAGATAGCAATCTCATTTCAAAACAATGGATACTATCCAAATATAATCAAACTAAAGAAAGATGTTCCAGTAAAGATGATTTTTGATTTAAACACAGTTCAAGGCTGTATGCGCGCTGTACAGATAAAAGCATTAGGTGTCAACAAATATCTCAAAGAAGGAGACAATGTTGTAACATTTACACCAAAGAAAACAGGAACATTTACAATGGTTTGTTCAATGGGGATGGGAAAAGCAACTATTGTTGTAGAATAAAACTAAGAACAAAAAAGTGGTGAAAAAGAATGAATTGGAACAATATAATTAAATATAGTGCAGTAACTATAGTAATAGTTTTAGCAGTAACATTTATTTTAACGCAAAATCCAACAATTAAATCTCTTATCACATGGAATAGCATAAAAGAAGTTCAGACATCAAAAGGATTAGAATTACCAGAAAAAGAAACAGAGAAACAGATTGATAATCTAAAACAAATATCTGTTTCAATTAAAGATTACAATTATTATCCAAATGTAATTAAATTAAAGAAAGGAGTTCCAGTATCAATGATCTTTGATTTAAAAACAGTAACTGGCTGCTACAAATCAGTTAATATTTATGGATTAGGAATAGCAAACAAAGTTATGACTCAAGGAAATAATGTACTAACATTTACTCCTGAAAAAACAGGGAAATTTACAATGCAATGCGCAATGGGAATGGGAAAAGCAACAATTATTGTTGAAGCGTAGGAGAATTTTGCAAAGCTATCAATAGATTTCTAGAAGATATCTTCTTGATTTATTTTCTCATTCTTTATTCAATCACATACACATGAGCTGTTTTATATTTATCTGAATCAGGAAAAGTGCCAACTTTCCATTTTGCTTGATTATCTAACCAATTAGTACCTGTTGCTTCAGTATAATAATACTTTCTTCCATCAAATGGAAAATAGGTTCCATTGAATTTCCCAACAACACCAACAGCCATATGTCCAGATTTCTCACCAGGTGGTGAATAAAAATTAAGCAGTGCAACATCAATTCCTTTTGCTTTCATCAATGCAGCTGCTAATATTGCTAAGTCTTCACAATCACCGCTTCGTTCAACAAGTGTTTCAATTGGATATTTTATATAATCTTTATTGTCTTCTTCTTCAGTAGCTGTTTGATCATAAAGTTGCTGGTGAACAAATTTCATGATTGTATTTACAGTGCATTCGTTTGTTTTGCAACCATTTGAGATAGATGTTGCAATATGTTTTATTGTAGCATCATCATATGTTACATAATGAGTAATATCAGTATCTGAAACACGATCATGCCTTTTCATTTTATAATAATGAAATAATTTTAATGGAACATAAAACTTCCATTCATGTCCTTTAATATTAGAAGCGTAGATTGTAAAGTATGAGTCTTTATACTCAAACGTTGTTTCAAGATTAGGAAAAAGATTTGATGTATCTTTTACACATTCTGTTTCAACAATCTTCTCAACAATTGTTTCAATTGGTTTAGCTTCAGGACATTTTTTAGTTATATAAGAATCTAATTGAAGAGAATCTGGTTTTGTTTCAGCTGTTCTTTGAGCATTTACTGAATTAATATAATCTAATTGTTTATGAAATTTAGTTCTTACTTCATCCTTACCTAAAAAGTAGCCAACACTAGCTGAAACAAACAATGCTGCTGCTACTATTACACCAGTTAATGTCCTTCCCATAAATTCATCACATAAATAACTAAAAATTATCGAATAAACGCATCCAGATTATATTTCCATAATGGTTTAGTTGCAAAGAATGTTGCCTCATGGCCATGTTTAATTACTCTGCCCCATGTCAAGATTTCTTGCTCTGCTTTATTCAAAGGATATAATTGTTTCTTTCCTTTTTCATTTGTTCCTAACATCTTTATAATGATGGAATTCTATTGGTTCAATAGCTACTTTTGCATTTGAATGCCTCCAATAATATTGCATTAATGCAGCTTGAACACATTCAACTAATGGAACATGCCTTCGTTCTGCATTTTCTCCAACAATTAATGCTCCTGTTTTACAATCAATTATTGGTGTGAATGTGTAGCCTGAAAAGTAATATTGTTTACTCTCTTTTAATGCATCAAAAGCTTTTTGGCGAAATGCAACATGCAACCCTTTTTTTTGTCGTGTATAATCCATTAATATAATATCAGTTATTTTTTCTAAGTCAACATTTGGACCATGTTTAATAAATTTACGAGCTGCAAATGTTCTTCCTCTTCCAGTTATATCATGCTTTCCTTTTAATGTTGGATAATACTCTTTTGGAATCAATCCATATTCTCCTCTTTGAATGATTAAACAATCTTTTTGCTGATTTTAGGTTTATATCTTTCAATTTTTAGCTCTTCCATAATAATGAGAATATTTTCTCATTATTTAAATATTCTGTTTTTTAGTAATTGTTAGATATTAAAAACGAAATATGTCAAGAGCCACCTGTCAATAGACAAGTAGAATTCGTCTTGTTTAAAAAGAAGTTAAAAGATCAAGTGATTTCTGAAAAATTAGTAGTTAAGCTTTTTTTTCGTTATTATGATTATAATTGAGAGAAAATCAAAAATAAACAAACCCTTCATCACCTAAATCAAAAGTTTCATCTTTAGACTTTTTAGAACTTTCTTTAAGAGTCTGGCGCTTTTGATTATTCCAATGTTTTTTGTTATGTTCTTTCATACGAACAAATGGAAGGAAATAATATTCCATATTATTTTCTAGATGATTGCTTCCTAAATTATATTTTTTAGTTGTTGTTGTCATACTATCACCTCACTTATTTATGATTTGATTACCTCTTCTAAATTTATAACCAGTCAAATGTTTATATATAGATGATGAAGCAGCAGTAAAGAATTCTTTTCCATAAGTTATTTAAATGAAAACAATCATTTAATAATAATTATGTTAAAGTTTTATTTTAGTCCAGAATGGTTTCATGGTATTGATTCAATATTTGAGATTGTTTCTATTATTGTAGCTTTATTGATAGCTTTGTATGCATATAAGATCTACAAATTTTCAAAAGTAAACAAGTACAAATTCTTCAGCTGGGCATTTTTACTGATTGCAATAGCGTATATTTTCAAAATATTAACAAACCTTACTTTATACAAGCAGAATATTATTGAGAAGACAATAGGAAATTTAACATTTACTTTTCTCACTGTACAAAAAACAGAATTATTTCTTGTTTGGGGCTATCTCCTATTTCATTTTTTTATGATTATCGGATTGATTGGGATCTATTTAGTGATTGACAAGCAAGCAAAAGAACAGGCAAATAAAAAAATAGTAATATTACTCACTTTTTTAGCATTTCTCAGCGCAATATTAAGTCATTTTTATTTTATCATCTTTCACATTACAAATATATTGGTATTATCCTTTATAACAATGATATTTTATAATAATTGCAGAAAAAAATGCACAAAAGCAACAAAACTTATCACTAGCGCATTTTTCTTAGTTCTTATTTCGCAGATATTTTTCATCATGATACTTTTTAATCCAAACTATTATGTTCTTGGTGAGATTGTCCAGCTTATAGGATTCATCATATTACTAATCAGCTATTTTATGGTGTTGAAAAAGTGAGTAAAAAGTGACTGAACGACGAAATCGGATGGAAATCATCAATGACATGCTCATTGCCATCCAGCAAAAAGAGAGAATCAAACCAACACACCTTATGTATAAATCAAATTTATCACATAAGCTGTTGAAGAGTTACTTAGAGGAACTTATAGACAAAGAATTTGTAAAAGAAGAAGTCACAAAAAATAATTATAAATATCTTTTTATCACAGACAAAGGCCATGAATTCTTGCAGAACTTCAGAAAAATGAAAGAGTTTACTGATTCGTTTGGATTGTAGATTGTATTCAGTTATTGAATACATTGCCATCCAGCAAAAAGAGAGAATCAAACCAACACACCTTATGTATAAGTAAAAATCCCATTCACAGCAGAACTGAGGAATATTTAATAACAAAGAAGCAAGGGATTTTTACTCTTAAAAATGGGTTGTAGCAGAGCTATGTGATATCAAACCCATTTTTTTTGAATCAAATTTATCACATAAGCTGTTGAAGAGTTACTTAGAGGAACTTATAGACAAAGAATTTGTAAAAGAAGAGCTTACAAAAAATAATTACAAATATCTTATCATCACAGACAAAGGTCATGAATTTTTGCAGAACTTCAGAAAGATGAAAGAGTTTACAGATTCGTTTGATTAGAAATTGTTTATGTACTCAGTTACTGAATATTCAGTAAGTGAATATAATGCCATAACCATATTGAGAACAACTGTAGCCATATTGTTGTTCTCATTACAGCTATGGTATCTGTGTATAAACCCCCACACTTCAAAAAACGAAAAAATATAAAATCATCTCAAGTCATCTTTGTCCGAATTGCCTAGCTTAAGAGAATTTTGCTTTTCAGCAAAATTCTCTTAATTAAAAAAACGATTGCAATGACACTTGATTTCTCAAAGCTGCAAAATGCTGTGTTGAAAAATGCTGCTGTGAAAATGCAAGATCTCTCTGTAGTTTAAATTCAGGTGATAAGTACACTGCAACTATCTCAGGTGCAACAAACCTTCTTAATACAGGAATTCCTTTTGCAAGCAGTCCATTAACGCTTTCAACAGCCTTTTGCTCAGTGATTTCAAGCTCTACAGCAATGAATGCATAAGTCATATAATCATTTTGACTTGCATTAAAAAGCAATGACAACAGATTATATTCAATCTCAGTTAGCTGAGGATAAGACATATGTGAGTTCAAAGTATACTGAGCAGAAGCTATCTGCTTTAATGATTCTGATTGAGTTATCTGCTGCAGCAATAATGCAAACTCTTCAATTTTCTGCGATAACCTATCAACCTTTGCATCAATTACATTAAGATATTCATGATTTGTTTGGATTTCATTTGTATTTTCATTAATTGACTGCCTATGATCATCAATCTCCTGCTTTATCTTATTAAACGCTGACTTTAGTTGACTCTGCATCTTTGTAGACAGAGTTTCCCCTTTTTTAAGAAACATCTCACTACACCCCCTATATTTTTAATTAACAATTTTATTTAAATACTTTTCGCTGAAAAAACTAAAGATTCTATAGTCATTCAGAAGTGAAACCATGAAAACCTTCTTTTCTTCGTCGATAAATATTTTTTGAGTTGATTTTCTACTTGTTGATAGTTCTCAAACAAAGTTTCATCTTTCTTGAATTCAGGTGTATGGTGAAAGCTTTTTCCATTCTTTACATTGAACTTATGCTTTTTATGCAGGAGTTCATGATAGACAACAGATGCAATCAATTCTTTAGGTGCATTTTGCAGCACAGAACTGATCGTAACAGTATCAGTTGCATACTCATAACAACCAAGCTTTCTGAATGTATTACTGCCCAACACAAGATTTGGCATGTCCATAAGGCCTTGGAAATATCTTTCATTAAGCTCTTTGTAGATAGCAATCAATATATCATCACTTTCTTTTCTTTCAGCAACTGCAGAAAGATTTTTCATAAAAAGATTATACAGCTGTATATTTACAGTATCAGTTGTTATTAGAAAGTTTGATCTTCTAAATAATTTGACCGCTAATGACTGCAACAATCCAGCTTTTATCTCATCAGATACACCTTCCCATTTCCTAGATAAGTGAAACACTATATGCTTATTAGCTTTATAATATTTAATATTTGCATTGAATTTATTAAATTTGTCAGAATACTTCACTTCTATAAGATGTTCGTTTAGTACTTGAGTTCCACACACATTGCTTAATATCTCTTTTATGTCCATTATCTGCAAGGATTATTTTTTCTTTAAATAACTTATGAAAAAGAATGATATTGCAGAAATTTACACATTTGATACTGATTTCAAAAACTTTCATTGGCTTAAGATTGTAAATTGAACATGCAAAAACTTTATTAATAACAAAGTCAATTGATATTAAAAAGAGGATATCATGAAACACAAAAAGCATAATAAACAAAATAATAACAATTTAATTTATATATCTATTATTTCACTATTTGCTATATTTGGTGTAACAATTTTGATTATAAGCAACAACAATATTACAGGATATGCTGTAAAGGATATAGAAAAGCCAAAAGTGATCAGTTCTCAAGTGATTGAAGATGAGCAAGGAAATAAATTATTATTATTGCAGTTATTTGATAACAATGGCATCAATAAAATTGTAGCTATTTATTCAACAAAAGATGAAGATGGAAAAGAAAAACTAAATTCAATAGCTACAACAAAAGCAAACCAATTGTTGAAATTTGACAGATTAACACCTGCAGGAAGCTATTATTCAGCAAATATTCAATTAACTGGAATAAAACAAGGCTCAAGATTATTTCTAGTAATTTCAGATTATGATAACAATAGGGAGAATAAGCTGTTGGTTGTTGAGTGAAGAATCAATTCAGTCATAAATTTATTACCTCATGGTTTTTGCTCTTTATAACTTCAATATTATTTCTTACTAAAGCATTTAGAAATTGATCTATATCTTTGCTTTCATACCAACATGCAAACTGCCTGTCTTCATCTAATTCTTCCTGAGCTTTCAGCTGGCTGTTTGTCTTATAATCACAGATATAATAATTACCCTCTTTATCACAAGCTAGCCTGTCAATTCTTATGTTGTACTTATAGCCTCAACCTTTACTTTCTCAATATACTTTAATTTATATTTATATTTACATTGCTGATATGTTCCTAATCGTGAATGAGAAAAGAACACTTCATGCTTATAAATATTACTTCTGATCTGTGGAATTTGAAATAAAACATCTATATTTTAGATTCTTTATACTTTCTCATTCTCCATCGCTTTATCCAATCTCTTAGAAACAACATCCCAATCAACTACATTAAAGTACGCATTGAGATAATCTGCTTTTCCAATACCATAATCAATCATAAACGCATGCTCCCAGCAGTCTAATACTAATATTATTTCTTGATGAGCTGGCAAACCAACATGATGCTCAAACATGATATAAGTATGTAGTTTTCTATCAATCTTGCTGAATGTCAACAGCACCCATCCTGGAGTTGAATTTGCTGCTGCTTTCATGTTTTTGACCATCTCTTCCCAGTTTTCAAAGGATTCATCAACTGCCTTTTTTAGAACTGTAGAAGCTTCTGTCTTTCCTGTTTTTTTTGCATTCATTGCTTCAAAATATAATTCATGCAGAAAAGTTCCATTGAAAGCAACTGCTTCCCTTCTTTTCAACTCAGAGAATTCTCCAAAAGAATAATTCGCTGATGATTTATCTGTTTTTGCAAGCTTTTCTTCGATTTCATTTAATTTTTTTACATATCCTTGATATAAAGTAAAGTGTGCATTAAGCATCTTTTCGCTAAACCCAGCTAATTTTCCCAATAAATGATTAAAATCTTTTGCTTCATGTTTCATGTTGAATCACCTAGATAAATAGAAAGAACACTTGCTTATTAATCTTATGCTACAAATATGATTTCTCTATTAGAACATCTATCTTATTCTTATCATCCTTCATCATCTCAACCAATTCTCTATTGATCTCCAAAGAAGATTTATCTGCTTTGACAGCAAATGTTCGCTGATCTTTATAATCTGTTATCCGTATTACCATCTCATGATTATTTGTAAAACCAACGTTATAATATGCAGTTATCTCATCACTTTTTTCATTGCATGAGATTTCTATAAGTATTTTCTGATTATCTTTAAGCCCTAATTTCTTTATTTCATCAATATCAAAAGTTGCACTAACACCAATGATGCAATCTCCTTGTTTTGTAAGATGTTTATCTTTAGTGAATTCAAATGTACGAGGATGCGTTGCTAAAAGATTCTCATGTCCATGCGCTATGAATTGAATTTTATGTTTTGTTTTATCCATTCTCATCATCCTCTTGACGCTCTTCTTTGATTTTATCTTGTCTATTACAACTAACAAACAACACATTTTTCTGATCTTTCTTTTCTCTGAATGTTCTCGGAACATAAACCTTCTCGTGAGTGATTGGATTTTCTGCAGTATAATACATTGCAGTTGACATTGTTCCAGGTGTTGGTGTAAACACTTGTGTCAGCTCAACAAATATCTTATTCTTGTCGCAATATTCTTTCAACAGCTGCATATCCTCTATTGTACAACCAGGATGGCCAGCAATAATATATGGAACTAATTTTTTGTTTGTTTTCTGGTCTTTATTTATTTGTTCAAATTCTTTCAGAAACAATTCAAAGGCTTTTTTGTTTGCTTTGTTCATGTTCTTTAATACAGAATCCTGTATATGTTCTGGAGCAATTTTCAGCCTTTTTGTAAACAGCATTATCTTCATAAATAATTTTTTTTGCGAAAGAATTATATCATGCCTGATTGCACTTCGTAACTCCAGTTCAATTTGCAATTTTTCAACTTCTTCAAGCAAAGGAATGAGATCATCACTCAGCTGTCTATACTTGCATCCAACACACTGCTGATTGCAGTATTGCTTTTTGTTATAAACGGTAATCTTCTTTTCAAGAATTGGAGAATAAATCTCTTCTGGAACATTGTATAATGAACAAAAACTGCCATACATATTTAATGTCGGTATTGTTAAATCATTTACTTTTTTCATTCCTTCTTTTGTAAGCTGTTCAATTTCTTTAATAATTGCTTCTTTACTTCTTTTAGCAATATTCTTCCCTTGCACTAATGGAATTATGCAGAAGTTGCAGCCGCCCCAGCATCCTCTTCCTAAAATGACAGAATACTGCAGATGTTCAACCATCTTGTTTGTTTCAAAGAAATCAATTGATTCTGGATGTAATTGTCGAGTAAAAGATAAACTATACACAAAATCCATCTCTGCATCAATCAGTGGATGTGATGGCCTATTATGAAGTATAAAACCAAGGCCTGCTTGCTCAATAAAAGCATCGTTAGGCAATAAATATTGTATTCTAGTTGAAAGATTGAATTGTTTCTTATCTGCTACACATTCTTCAAAACTTGGCAGATGCCGAACATTTATAGGCAAATCTTCTTTTCTTAGACGCAAGGAAATACCATCGATTGCTGTAACTGCTTTAATTCTTTTTAACTCTTCGACAGACTTCCCTTGATTAAGTCTTAGTTGATTAAGAAGATTTAATAACGATCGTTCAGCATTGCCAAATAATAAAAAGTCAGCTTTGCTGTCATTAAGAATTCCTTTTCGTAATTTATTCTCAACATAATCAAAATGGGTGAATCTTCTGATAGTTGCTTCAATACCGCCAATCACTGTGATTGAATCCTTAAATAATCTCTTTATTGTCTGCGTATATTTGATGACAGCTCTTTCTGGAACATAAACATTTTCACGTTTTTTCAGCATTGGCGTATAATTTGCCAGCATTGAATCAAGTAATCCAGAAGAGATACAGAACAGATATTTTGGCGCACCTAATCTTTTAAAATCATCATCTGATTGTGGTTGTGCAACAATTCCAACTGCATATCCTTTTTTATCAAGCAGTCTTGCAAGCAATGCAGTGCCATTTAATGGATGATCATAATATGGATCTCCTGAGATAAAAATTATGTCAAACTGCTGGAAATTCTTATAATATTGTCTTGCTTCTTCTATACTTATTGGTAAGAGTGACATAAGAAGATAGAATTAGCTGATATTATTAAATTTAACTACGACAATTAAGAACTTCTTCTAATAAAAGTTCTTTTCATTTTAATACTCACTTTAACACTCATTTTAACTTAACCTCTTTCAAGTTAAGCCAGACATTGTAAATCTCTTTTTTGGTTCCATTTGCATTTTTCAGAGCAATTGTTGATGTTTCTGGCTCAGAAACTGTTTTAGCGATTCCTGTTATGTCAATTTCGTGCAGGAATAGCTTCTGTGAATGCTATTGCTTAGAGATATATTTGTTCAATCTTAAATAATAATCAGAATCTAATATTATCCTAAAAAAGATATTTTTATTCATCTGATTATAATTCATAATATTTTGTCTATATCTATTTGTCCTATATATAATTTGTTATACTATTAAATTATACAATCATATTCTTTATCTCCTCTCCAATAAGATTCTCTTAATGGACAGCTTTCATAAGGTGTATCTCTTATTCTCTTTGCTTCTTTGCAGCTCCAGACTTCTGCTAAACTCTGCTCTTTAAAATTTCCAAGCAGTTTTTTTGAGCCAGTGCATGCATATGCTTCTCCTAAGATATTTACATAGATTGCATAGTGCAGTTGTCTGCACCAAATTCCGCCCATGTAAGGCAAAGTTAAATTATAACTTAATCCAAATTCTTTTGAATCAATTTCTCTTACTTTTTCATACATCTGCTTTATCTCTTCTTTTGGAATCATCCAATCCTTAAGATTCTTTGCTGCTCCAATAGGCATTAATGGCCTGAATAAAGGAAACACATTATTTTTTCTGCACCATCTTAAAGAATCATACACTTCTTCTTTGTTGATTGATGCAATAACCAAATCCCTGCCAAGTCTTGTTGGAATTGTCTTGTTAAATCCCATTTCAAAAAGAATATCAAACACATTATTTCTGATTTTAGCATATCCTTTTCTGCCAACCATCTTATCCTCTTTCTGCTCGTCAAAAGAGTTTGCTTTAACTATTAATGAGACATTCATTTTATATAATCTTTCTGCAACCTCTTTTGTAATCAAAGAGCCATTTGTAAATATTAAAACCCACATTCCAAGCTGATTTGATAATTCTATCATAGGCCATATATTTTTGTCAGCAAAAGGTTCTCCCGCACCTGTTATCTTGATTGTTTCACAGCCAATGCTTTTCGCTTGTCTTATAAGCTCAAGTCTTTTTTCAAGAGGTAATTCTTGTTTTAATGCAATGTGCCCTCCATAGACATCTCTAAAACAATATTGGCAGTTTAAATTGCAGATATTGCTTGTTTCTATATCTATCAAAAGCATCTTATTATTTTTTTCTGCTTCATTTAATTGCTGATTGTTTATATTCAACCCTTTAATTATTGGTATTTTCTCATTTATTGGTATTGCAGTCATTTTATTCACCTTCTTCTATTCATTCTCATATTTATTCTTCTATTCACATAATTTTTCTGCCAATTGCAACATTTACTTCTAGATTTTCCTCTCCATAAAGAAGCGTTTTAACATTCCATCCAAATGGCTTTTCATTCTTATAAACAGTTTTAAATTTAGCTGCATACAGAGCTTCATCTACTGAATTAAGCCGTTCATCTTTTAAGACATATCCAAATCTTAATCCAGATATCCTGTCAATATATTCATTTTGAAAAGGCACACATTGCCCAACAACAAGATAGCCATCTGGCTTAACCAAGCTACCTAATCTTTTGATTGTACTTTTTGCAGTTGAAATTCTATCCAACGCATTGCAGATTACTACAACATCAACAGTTCCATCGAGAATTGAAAGATCTTCAGCATCACCAACGAAAAACTTTCCCTGAGGAAAATTTTTCTGCGCTCTATATATCATTCCTGTACTTAAGTCGCATCCAATTGCATACGCAGATGTTTTTTCTTCTATTATCTTTCTTAAATTATCCCCTGGCCCTACCCCTATCTCAAGATAAACTTTATTTTCTGGCAGTCTCTCTAAGATTTCATCAGGCAGGACAAATGTACCTTCATAAGAAGCATAGCTTGATTCATAGATTAACAATCCTCTGATCTGTAAAAGTTTTGCAAGTTGCTTTTCATCTCTTATTCCGAATTCACCAATTGCAGAATCAAATCTAGCTAAACTCTGTTCTAATTCATTTTTATCTATGCCATCATCTATTGCCATTGATTGAATTATTTCATTTATAGTTCTGGTATTTCTTCCTGCTAAAGAATTAAGGATAAGATATCTTTCAAAGTCATATGGATTAACATCATTTAATAATGGAAACAATTTATCTGATGATTTATTTCTTGGTAATAAATTTACATTATTTTCAGAATTTAAGTTTCTTATTGCAATCTCCTCAAATGTTACTTGAACAGAATACTGACTAACACCGCCTGGCGGAGAAAATAATTTCTTCTCCTCACAAAATATCTTATAAGGAGAAACAGGAGAGAATCTTGGCTCTCTTCTTATTGAATCAATCAGTTCAAAACTCGCGGTGATATCTCTGCGGATTCTAGATCTACTCATAGTGTCTTTCAATTTTTCAGGCATGTTTAACAATACATCAGCATTTATTATAACTAATTTATACCACACATGTACGACTATTCAGAATTCGCTTGAAGGTTTACATTTACAAAGATTTAATCACCAAACTTCTAGCTTGAGCTCTGGAATATTAATAAAATCTTTCCCATTTTTAGTTATAAGAATTAAATCATGAGCAATTGCAATGCTTGCTATCATTAAATCAGCTTCTTGCGTTTGTTTTCCTTTTTTTTGCAGATATGCATAAAGCTTTCCATAAATCAGACAAGCATTTTCATCAAATTGGATAAAATGCACACTTGTTTTAAATTGATTAATAAACTGTAAAGAATCTTGTATTCTACTAGAAAGAAAGGCACCTTTATATAATTCACATAAAACAATTGGTGGAATAAATAATGTATCACTTTGAATTTTTTCAAGATTAAGTTTAATAACACTATTTCCACGAAAAATATCAGCGATAATATTCGTATCAAGACAATAATTCATGTATATCCCTTGTTTTAAATTTTTTCCTGTCTTCTTTTAATATTCTTTCAATGCGATTTAATTCTTCTGTTCCGCCAGGCCATTTTCCAAAGAAATCAGTTATTGGCTTTTTGATCTTCTTTTCAGTTAATCGTATAACTACATCAGAAAAAGATTCACTTTCTGCTTTTATTGATTTTATTCTACCATATGCATTATCCGATAATGATATAACTTTAGTCATGTAGTTATATATGCATATGCACATATATAAATTTATTCTTTTTTCGTATGTGCAAAACGATAAACAAAAGAATTTTAGAAATTCTTCAACACAACCTTCTCAGCTTTCCTCAGATGTTCCCTATAAGTAGAAAGCGAAACACCAAACATTTTTGCAAGCATTCGCAGTTCAATCTTTCTTGGAAACTCATAGTATCCTTCTTTCTGCGCCAATCGCAGCGCTTTTTCCTGCAATGGAGTCATCAATGGCATTATATGTGGAAAATAAACATCCCGCAATTTTGTTTTCACTATCTTTTGCAGTTTAAACATCTCTAATCCTTCTGTTTGTTTTTTAATCTGCTCAATAAACTCAATTAAAGATTCTTTTTTCCATGAGCCAACTTCCCAATGCTCAACGCCATGTATGTCAACAAAAACTGGCTTAAGATGAAATACTTTTTTAAGATATGATTGCGTTGGCATCTCTCCTTTTGATTTTGTCTTATACGTAAAAAACAAAATATTATTTTCAGCTTCTAGATTATAGATTCTTTTATCTTTTTTTAGGTCTTTTATGAAATTGTCTATATTCTTAGATTCACCAGACAATTTTTCAAAGTGAAAGAAATAGTTAAAACCATGCTCTTCAAAGAAATCTAAAGGATATCCAACAGAAGTGCAATTAAACTTACTGCATCTCTTTCCGATGATGCAGTCATGTTTTAACAAAAGCTTTGCTACCCACATAAATATTCTTAGAAAAATGAACTATAAATATTTTGCTATTTCAGAATTCTGTTTTTTTATATTATGAGCGAAGCGAATAAATAAAAAAAATAAGAAGAATTATCTTCTTATCTTCCTCGAGCCATCTTTGCTCTGGAAACATCTCCTTGTTTGTCAACGAAGTATAAGTATCCTTTTTCTTTTTTTACTCCGCATTTAGCAACAACTTCAATCTTTGCTTTTCCTTTTTTCTTTCCTCGTGCCATTTTAGCTCGAGCTACGTTTCCATTTTTATCTACAAAATATAGATAGCCTTCTTGTCTCTTTGCTCCTACTTTACATACTTTTTGTGCGATACGAATCACCTCAACCCTTTTTAGAAGGCAATTTATGCCTCAAAGTATACTTTGCACTCGGTAATATATAAATGTTTTGTATTTTAACTTTTGTTTTTCCTTCTGGAAAATGCAAAAGTTGAAGAATAGAAAATTATAATTTAAACAAATCAACCCTTAAACTTCCAATCAAATAACAGCTTCCGCATACAAGCAGCAGTGTTTTATGATTTTTTTGTACATACTCGCCTAAAAGCTTTTCCCCAAAAGAAAATGCTTCATTTGGCTCATTAAACAAGTAATACTCTTTTGTAATAAAAGGAATTAATTCTTCTGGATATATTGACCTTTCTAAAGGAATGTGTGTTAATATTAGAACATCAGCAACATCATTGATTATTGCAACCATCTGTTCATACTGCTTGTCTTTCATAACCCCAAAAACTACAACAATTCTTTCAGATTTTTTTTCTTCTTTCAAGAGATTGATTTCATTCACTAAACAAGCAATGCCAGCAGGATTATGTGCACAATCAATTATGATATTATCTGCAATAAATTGCATTCTTCCTGGCCATTGCACTTTCATCAATCCAGCATTAATTATATCATTATCTATCATAAAACCATATCTTTGCAGTTCAAGTATTGCTGTTCTTGCAAGCAATGCATTTCCTTTCTGAAATTTTCCAAATAAAGCTGTTTTCATCATCTCATTTTGCTGGATATTTGGAAATACAATAATACTCATTTCTATTTTCGCTTTTTTTTCAAAAACTGGAAAAATTTCATCTTCTTTGCTTATTCCTGAAACAAACACAGAATTTTGCTTGATAATCCCAGCTTTTTCTTTTGCAATCTTTTCTCTTGTTTCCCCGAGATATTGCATATGATCAAGCTCAATATTTGTAATGACACTGACAAGCGTATTTTCAATAACATTAGTTGCATCATACTCACCGCCTAAACCAACTTCAAGCACAATAAAATCAACATCTTGCTGATGAAAGTAGAGAAACGCAATCGCTGTAATCACCTCAAAGAATGTTTGGTTTGTAATAAATGACTTTATCTTCAGATAACAATCAACAAAATCTTTTTCTGGAATAAGTTGATAATTTATCTGTATTCTTTCACGAACATCATAGAGATGAGGTGAAGTATACATTCCAACTTTATACCCAGCTTCTTTTAGAACTGCTGTGCACAATGCTGTTACGCTTCCCTTGCCATTTGTACCAGAAATATGAATATACTTTTTATTCTTTTCAGGATTGCTTAGTTTTGCAAGCAATTCTTTGATTCTTTCTAAACCTAAAACAATACCTTTAGATTCGTATGAGAAGATTTCTTGGATTATCTGTTGATAGTTCGTTTTTTCACTTTCATTTATTTCTAAGAGCATACATTATGGAAACGATTTTACTTTAAAAAATCTTGCAAATTTATTTGAATATTTTCACTTTTTTTATTAGATTGCTATTTTCTTCTAAATATCTCGCATATATTTCCAATCTTTCCGAAAATATTTCAGTTTTTGATGCAAAAAGTATATATATAGAAGCACACATTAAATAAAGAGCAAGAATCTTCGCTAAATTTCTTCCTAGTTATACAACAAGTAAACACAGATGATGGTATAGGTTTTGAATCCTAACAAGAATTCTTTCAATTTCTTCACTGCCATCGCTCGATGCGATATCTTATTCTTATCTTCTCTGCTCATCTCACATACTAACTTTTTGCAGGCATCTGCAATAAATATTCTTTCATAAGGCATATATTCATTTCTTTTATCAGAAGGTTTGTCTGCAATTGTTCCTGCCATCTCACCAACAAACAACTGTGGTTTTTTTCCAGGCTCGCAATAGCCAAGTGCACAACGAAAAACTGCTTTTCTTGATTCACCTTCAAGCAACTTAGACAATCCTTTATAGCCAAGCAATTGATACATTAATTTAGGGTGAGGTCCAGGAAATTTTGGATATGCTTCAAAAAATAATCCTGAATCATCAATAATAATCGTTGTTTTGTATTTATTTGCAAAGAATTGCGCATTGCCTAATGCAGTTTGCTCAATGCTGTCTTCCTTTAGCTCTACTTTATTGTCGTCAATTCTGTCAAGATCTGCAACATCCTGCATCAACACTTTTATTTCATTATACTTTTCTAAGTTTGTTGTTACAAGAGATAGCTTTTTTTTCTGCATTTTTAATCAAAATAAATCGGAGATATAAAAAGATTTATATACCTGCACATGCTATATGCATACAGTAAAGGTGAAACTTATTGTAAAAGTAATAAGCTTATCTGAAAAAGCATATCAAATATTAAAGAGAAACAAAAAACCAAGTATGAGCTTTAGCGATATTGTAATTACACACATGGGTGATGATATTTTTAAGCAAAAGACTGAGGATATTGATGATTTAATCAATTGGATTAGATTACACGAAAAAGGAACTAAGAAAAAAGAGAGAATAAACCATGATTTAATTGCGTACGGTGTAGGAAGATGATTGCTGATAGTTCTTTTCTTATTGCTTTATTTATAGAAGAAGATGGTAACCATGAGAATGCAATTATTGATTTTAGCAATGTTGGAGATAATATTATTCTAATACCTGATAGAGTATTAGAAGAAACATTTACTGTTGTTACTTATAAAAAAGGGATTCTTTATACCATAGGAGTATTAGAAAGAATAAGACTTAATAAGAAATGCGTTATCTACCATCTTAGCGCTTCCGAACAAGAAGCAATAATCGCATTAATTAATAAACTAAAAATAAGAATAAGTTTTATTGATTATTGTGTTGCATATTTAACGATTGCAAAAGATGAAGAACTCCTTTGTTATGACAAAGAAATAATCAGTTTTAAAAAGAAATATGAATCTATGCTATAATAATACATGATTATATATTAAAAAAGAGAGAGAAACTATGGCAATTGACACAAAATTCCTTAAGTTATTGAATAGATTTAGTTTGATAATCAAGAAAAGAGTTACCTCTAATTATTCTGGATCTCGAAGAAGTATTGCTTTTGGTCATGGTTTGACAATTAAAGATTACAGAGATTATGTAAGAGGAGATGATTTACGTCTTCTTGATTGGAAAATATATGCGCGGACTAATAAATTATACATCAGACAATTTGAAGAAGACAGAACATTGACTGTGCATATTATTCTGGATTATAGTGCAAGTATGAATTATGGCGATAAGATATCTAAATTTGATTATGGCGCAATGATAGGCACAGGATTCTCCTACTTAGCGCTGTCAGAAAACGACAAATTTGCTTTTAACACATTTTCCTCTGATTTGAATGCAATAAAGCCAAGAAGAGGAATTTCGCAGATGGCCTCTATTGTTGACAAGATAAATAATCTGCAGATAAAAGGTATCTCCCGTTTTGATGAATCAATGACAAAATATAGAAAGAATCTTAAAGGAAGATCATTAGTCATTGTTATCAGTGATTTTTTGTTTGAACAAGAAGAGATAAAATCAGGATTGCTAAGGCTAGGAAAACATCAGATTCATGTTATACAAGTGCTAGACAGAACTGAAAAAGAACTAAAACTTGAAGGCGACTTGAAATTATACGATTCAGAATCAAAACAAGTTTTGAGAACATTCATAAGTAGAAGAATGAGAGAGAAATATCAAGAAAAACTCAACAGTCACAGCGCTGCAATTAATGAGATTTGCACAACAATGAATGCAAGCTTTAATCAAGTCACTACAGATGAAGATATTTTTGATGTTTTCTATAAAATATTGAGGCACTAAAGAAAACAAGGACAAGAAGATGGAAAAACTAAAACATTATTGGAAAAGATTTTGGCATTTTATCTGGGAAGATGACAGCATCTGGTCATGGCTGGCAAATGTTGTATTAGCTATTATTCTTATCAAATTCATAATATATCCTGCAATTGGCTTTGCGCTTGATACAAACTATCCAATTGTTGCTGTTGTTTCACGAAGCATGGAGCATCAAGGAAACTTTGATGCATGGTGGCAAAAACCAGCAATCTGCAGCCAACAATGTACTCAGGAAGAATTTTATGCACAAGAAAAGTACAATATCACAAAAGAGAATTTTCAAACATTTCGCTACACAAATGGATTCAATAAAGGAGATATCATGATACTCAAAGGAATTGCTCCAGATAAAGTAGCAGTAGGAGATGTGATTGTATTCAAATCAATCACACCTGATCCAATCATTCATCGAGTTATTGCTGTATCTGAAAAAAATGGCAGACATTCTTACATAACAAAAGGAGATTATAACCCAGCGATAAAAAAAGATATCTTTGAAGATGACATAGATGAATCACGATTGATCGGCAAAGCAGTTGTAAGACTGCCACTATTCGGCTGGCTAAAGATTACAGCATTCTGTGGTTATAGAGGCATTCTTACGCAAGATACATTCTTTGCATGCATGCAGCGATAATGATGTTGATTTAAGTGATTTAGTAATAAGCAATAAACGAAATTCAAATGAAATAAAAAGCAGAATTGCAGAAAAACTAGTTGAGCATGTTGATTATTTTTCAATATAAAATATCAATGATATGGGATATAGAAGAAAAAAATTAGATAAAACTGCAAAAAAATACAAACAAAGATACCAATTTCAATAAAAATATAAATAGATAGAAAAAACAACTTCTTGGTGAGTAGATTATGATGTTTTGCCCAAAATGCAAGTCAATTATGCTTCCAAAAAAAGAGAAAGATAAAACAATATTAGAATGCAAATGCGGCTATAAGAACAATGATTTAAAAGATACAACATTTAAAGAAAAGATAAAGCAAGAGCAAAAAATAGAGATTATCGACAAAGAAGTTGAAGCATATCCTTTAATTGAGATTCAATGCAATAAGTGTAATCATAACAAAGCATATTTCTGGACAATCCAAACAAGAGCATCAGACGAACCTGAAACAAAATTCTATAAGTGTGAGAAATGCAAGCATACATGGAGAGATTACAGCTAGCAAGAACGAAGTTCCTTTTGTTCGTAAGGCTGAACAAAGTGAATGCCTTACTTAACATGTTTTTGATCAAACTTTTTCTTAAAAAGTTTGACTAAATTCTATAAATGTGAGAAATGCAAGCATACATGGAGAGATTACAGCTAAAATAATTATTCATCTATAGCGAAGCTCATTTAGTTCTAATTGTTCAAAAAGATGCTTAATAATCCTTCTGATTGTTACTTTATTCAAGCTGACATAATTTTTATGAACTATAAATCCGTCATATGAAATACGATTTCTGTAATCTCTCATTTGTTGCAAAAATTGTCTCATATGCTCATCAATTTTTTTTTGTTTAGCAACATAATCAATAAGTTCTTGATGTGCACCTTCTCCTTTTATTTTAATTCCGTCACTTACAGTAATAGCCTCTATCAATTTATGGACCACATCATAATAATCCAACAGAGTATTGCTGGGATATTTTTCCATATCAGTATTATCAAGCCGTTCTAAAGTAATTTCTGCCATCTTCTTTAACGATTCGGACTTTTGCCTATCTGGTTTAACTTTTGTAATCATTTATACACCTCTAAAAAACCACTTAATACCATCCCGTTAGTAATATTATTCTTTAATTCTTTTGAGTATGAATTAAAATTATCATTAAAATGCAATTCAATTTTCCGTCCAAGCTTTTTTTCAAATAAACTTATATCCAATTCCTCTTTTTTACATTCAATAAATATATCAATATCACTTTTTTCAATATCTTCCCCTCTTAGATAACTTCCAAATAACACAATTGATCTTGGCATTAACTTCTCTTCAATAGATTCAATTAGTTTCGACTCTAAAATGGATGAAATGTTGTAAATGATCTTGTATTTTTTGAAAATTTTATTATCTAAATTCGCTTTATAAAGTGGAAATTTCCGTTCCCCTTTTTTCTCCACATATTCTATTATTAATCCTAATTTTAATAATTTATCTAAATTCTTTTTAACTGATGTATGCGCTAATCCAACACTTCTACTTATATCCATAAGATAATTTTCTTTAATTGGATTGATAAAGAAAACTTCAGCTGTTCTACCAATACTACTTTTTTGTAACATATATTACATAATTGTAAGAAGTATTATATAAATGTTTCCACATATTTTTCTTACTGCATTTTCAAGTTCTGCCTCAGTTGAAATTCCTTTAACTGTTGTAAAAACATCAATTCCCCAATGATAATCAGTTGGATGAGAACCACGAACAATTATTGGTTTTTTCATTCTTCGAAATTTTTTAAGCAGTGGCTCGACATCACTTCCATTATACCAAAATGTTGAACGTTGAATAGGTATACCACTTTTTTGAGAACCATAACCTGCTTCTAACAATGCTCTTGTAATTTCAAGTTTACTTCCACCATGTTGTATCTCTGCTTCACTAATCATATAAATCACAATAAACTAAAAAAGATAACCCCTTTATAAAGATACGAAATCTAACCTAAACAATTTCTTTTCAAATGACATACTCCCAAAATAAATCCAGCTAAAGCTGGGGGTTTCTCGCGCAAACCATTTAACTTAAACTTTTCCCTCTTGTGAGGTCGCTTATCAGCTGAAAGTTTAATGTATGGTTCGCTAAACGAGAACCCCTAACAATACAAGCAACCACCTTCAGAGTGAGGTGGTCGCAATGACTAAAAACATATATCAGCACTTTAATCCAGAAGTGCACAAGATTGAGAGTAAAATCGCAACGGTGAGAACGTCTCATCACTGCATTTATTCGTAGGTGCAAAACCAACAGTAACACCTTTTAAGATAATCCACAAGTTAAAAGGAAACACAAGCATACAATTAAGGCGATGCTTTCCAGAGTTAAGGTATCTTGGATATAAACAGCACTTCGGCAAAGGTTTTGATAACCTCTTGGCAAGAGGTTATTATTGTGGCTCTGCTGGACACGTTTCTCAAGAGCAAGTCAAGAGATACATTCAAGAACAACAAGATTAAGAGTATTAATCTGCCTATGTAACTCATTCCAAATCTTATCAATTAAATCATCTTCTGTTAGTTCTTCTCTAAATCTCCAAATTGTTGAATAGTCTGGAACATTTTTAGGATAACCTAAAAATTTTTGGAAACTTAATATATCAGTAATTTGAAATTCAACCTCTTCATCACTGATAGTATACCAGCTTTGTAAACATAAAATCTTAATCATTAGAGTTTTATTATACTCAGGTCGTCTTAATGAATGCATCCCAATCAATAAGTTTATTCATATCATCAAGCTTAGAACGTAAAGCACTTACTTTAGAATATTTTTCTTTCAAAGCAAAATCAACTAAGTTATTCATATTTATCACCTCTAAAATATACATCTTTAGACGAGAAAGAGTATTTATACTTTTGCTTTTTTAATTAAATTAATGGAGAACTTTGCAAAGAATTTTGCAAAGTTCTCTTAACGTTTTTACTGTTTCTGCCTCTTGCACAAATACTGGAAAGAGGCACGGCATTCATCCCACAAATAAATTTGTGGGTATTCTGCCTACGATTTTATAATATTACACCTTTCAGGTTACAACAAAACATTTATATAATTGTTAATCTCTAGTCATTGCTATTAGTAATGCTAACTATGTATAATAAAAAGCGAACGAAGTGAGCTTTTTATTAGGAGTTTTTTATATGGTATTAGAACAAGCAATTAAAGCACAATGGTTAGAAAAGAGACCATTTTATGCATTCTTTATGGGTTTAGTTTATGCTTTGATTGGTATAATTAGTGCTAGATTGGTATTCCCTGGAAGCACTGCAATGATGGCAGTTGGTTTTACTTCTATTTTATTGATTCCTTCATTAAATAGATTATTATCAGATGAAGAAAACGTAGAGATCAGAGAAGATAAATTATCATTCAGAATGTTGTTGGCTGATCACAAAGATATCTTTGAGATTTACATGTATTTATTTTTAGGAATATTTTTAACATTTGCATTAATTACTGTATTTATTCCAACTGAAACTGCACAAGATATGTTTTCTAATCAATTAAGAGTTGCAGGCTTATCTGGACATGCAACATTCTTCACAGATTCATTTATTAAAATTTTAACAAACAACTTAATTATCATGCTTGTCTGTTTATTACTATCATTTTTTTACGGTTCTGGTTCAATCATTTTCTTGATCTGGAATGCTTCAGTATGGGGAGTTGTGTTTGGATTTGTTGCTCGAGAAGCTGCACAATCACAGTCAGGAAACCCATTATACTTTTTTGGATTAACAATTTTGCCAGTACTGCCGCACATGGTTACAGAAGCATTAAGCTATTTATCAGCATCAATCACAGGAGGTGTTATTTCAAAAGCAGTTATCAGAGAAGATATGTTTTCTCCAAAATTTCACCACATAATAACTGATGCATTGATTCTGCTTGCATTTGGATTAGTAATTGTGTTCTTAGCAGCAGTATTAGAAGTACATATTTATCCAATGCTGCGATAGATACGAAGTAGTTATCATCAGCTTTATCTGTTTGTATTTTGATATCCTCAATGGTAATGAGAGATAATGATTACTTTTCTCAATGGCAATGAGAACATTTAAATAATAGTTAAACCTTCTTATAAAAATGATTATGAAAGACAAACTAAAACAGACGCTAATTGAGCAAAGAGAAACAATTTTGCAAAAACAAATTGGAATAGAAAGAACAATTTTGAAATATATAGAAAAAAAAGCAAAGTTGCCTCACGTTGTAGTTTTAACTGGCTTAAGACGCAGTGGAAAATCAACTCTTCTAAGGCAATTGATAAAAAAACAATATAATGATAAAGATTTTTACTATGTAAACTTTGAGGATGAAAGATTATTTAATTTTAAAGCAGAAGACTTTAATATAATATATGAAACGTTGGTAGAATTATTTGGTGAGAAGAAAACTTTCTTTATTGACGAGATTCAGAATATAACTAATTTTGAAAGTTTTGTCAGAAGATTTTATGATATGGGATTCAAATTTTTCATAACTGGTTCTAGCGCCAAGCTATTAAGCAAAGAGATAGGAACTAAACTCACAGGCAGACATGTTGATATAGTTGTAAAACCATTTTCATTTGAAGAGTTTTTAATCTTTAGAAACTTTAAGCTGGATAAACAAGCACTTTTTATGACGAATATTCGTGTAGAGATTAAAAAATACTTTGCTGAATTTTTAATAAGCGGAGGAATGCCTGAATATATTCAATACAATGATACAGAGATTTTAACAAGAGTATATGGGGACATAGTAATAAAAGATATTGTTGTTAGATATAAAGTTGATAATGTTAAAGAACTGAAAGAACTTTATCAGTATTTAATAACAACAATATCACAAAGATTCAGCTATAATTCACTCAAGAAGTTTATTAAAATAAACAGCGCCAACACAATTAAGAAATATATTGATTATTTGGAAGAAACTTATTTTGTGAGCCAAGTTAGTAAGTTTGATTACAGCTTGAAAAGGCAAATAATAAATGACAAGAAAATATATGTTGTAGATAATGGTTTTATCTCAATGATTTCTACAAATCTTACTAAGGATAATGGATGGTTGTTAGAGAATTTGGTATTTACAAAACTAAAAAACAGTAAAGAAGTTTTTTATTTTTCAGGGAAATCTGAATGCGATTTTGTAGCAGTTGAAAATAAGATAGTAAAAGAAGCTGTTCAGGTATGCTGGAACTTAACTCAAACAAATAGAGAGAGAGAGCTTAATGGTTTGCTTGAAGCAATGGATAAATTTAAGCTTAAAACAGGTTTGATTTTAACTGATGATCAAGAAGAAGAAATTGAAATAAACAAAAAGAGAATAATAGTTAAACCTGTTTGGAAATGGTTATTGGAATAAACCTAACGCAGATATTTTCCAGGATTCTTAGCAATATCACTGATTCTTGCGTTAATTCCTACATAACATGCATCTGTTTGCTTTAATGTTCGAGTAGCACTATCTGCAGCATCTTTAAGAGAACCATTCCTCAATTTATTGTAAATACCTATTGCTGCATCTTTCCAGCTATTTTGTGCACCCTCATTCTTTAACAATCTTCTTAACCATGGATTATCACCTACTGGAATATCATATTGATCACCTATTTTTCTAAGAGAAACTCTTGCATCCTCAGGAAAAGCAGGATGACGTACTGTAACATCAATTGAATCCTTCCCTAACAAAAATGCCCTATATACTAAATGAGTTGTTGCTCCATCACATTCTTCAAATGTGTGTTTATCTTCAACTGTTGCAACTGGTACATTTGCAGCAAGAATAACTCCAGTTAATCCCACAAATCCAGCTCCTACTCCAACTTTATATTTTGTTTCCATTATTAACCACCTTATTTAAAATATGTAAAATAGGTACTATTTAACTCTTTCTATTTTTATCACTTCCAAGTAAAGATTAGAGTAATTCCCTCTTGATGTCATCGCTCACAAGTAACGAAACATTTATAAAACAGAAATATTTCCAATTTATTCATGACAATTGAACTTAACTATTTTTTAAAATTTGTACAAAGTATGGCTACTGGTGAACTTAGATTAATCATTGAAAGACCTAAAGATACACAATTAGATGTTGGATTATTAGAAAAGGTCTTATTTTCAAACGGAGCAACTGCTGGAAAAAGCATAGATTCAGAAACCAGAGTTTTAGATATACCTATTGAAAATGATCTATTTTCTGCAATTGCAGAACTGCCTGGTTCCTTTAGAAAAGAACAAGCATCAGCAATAATTAGAGCAATTGTAAGACCTTTTCTTGAGATTGAAGATTATAAGAGGCAACTTGAAATATATAAAAGACAATTAGACGAAACTACTGAGCTTGCATTTAAGGATCCATTAACACTAGCATTTAATAGAAGAGCTTATGATATACTCGGAAATAATTTAGTAAGAGATTGTTTAACTTATTCTGTTCCTTTAACCCTTATGGTTTTTGATGTTGATAATTTCAAAGGAATAAATGACGATAAAGAAAAAGGTCATGATTGTGGAGATCAAGTATTAAGAACTTTAACTGACATCATTCATGAATGTATAAGACCAATTGATTCTCTTTATAGATTAGGCAACGAAGAATATATCCAAAAAAATGGAAAAAAATTAACAGATGATACAGTGGGAGGTGAAGCAAAATTATGCAGGATTGGTGGAGATGAATTTACAATTTTCTTTTTGGGTGCTGATGCTAAAAAAGCATTTAATGTTGCTGCACGAAGAGTTTATGAGAGGATTATAAGACACAACTTCAGCTATAACAATAAAACCTTCAGGATCGGAATTAGCGGCGGATTAGCTACATTATGGGGAGATTGCAAAGGTTTGGATCAACTATTCAGGAGAGCAGATATAAATTTATATAAAGCTAAAGAACAAGGAAAACGTGCTTATTACAGCGATGGCATAGCAAGCAATGAAAAAGTGCTTGGACTTTATAGAGATCTTTAGAATAATAAGGAAGCTATTAAGAATAATAAGAATATTAAGAACAATAAAGAGCGATACAATGGATAAATCTAGATTAATCCAAGAGCAAAAAGCATTAGCTCAGAAACTGATACTAACTGATGCAATTGAAGAATCAGCTATAATTGCAGGTGCTTCTTCTGTTTATACGCATGATACAATTATCAGTGTTATCATTGTTTATGATATTAAAGAAAACAAAGTTATTGAGAAAAAGTTTACTGTTGAAAAAGAAGCAATGCCTTTTCATAAAGACTTTATCTGTTACAGAGAATGCTCTTCATTGATTAAAACATTTCACGCACTTAAAAACAAACCATCGCTTGTTTTCATTGAGGGTGTCGGCATTCTTCATCCACAAAAGATGGGTATTGCAAGCTATTTTGGGTTATTTGCAGATATTCCAACAATTGGCGTCAGCTCAACAAAGAATTTTGGCATGCAAGAAGGTGATGCAGTATACTATAACAAAGAAATACTTGCAAAAATTCTAATAACAAAAGAAAATGCTCGACCAATTTATGTTTCTCAAGGCCATAAAATATCTTTATCAACTGCAATTGAAAAAACAAAATCATTTTTGCTTGGACATAAATTACCAGAACCTGTGTATCTAGCACATAAGTATGCTGCAAAGATAAAGGGTGGATTAAGAAAAGATAATAACATGGATGAACACAATTTCTTCCATCAACTATCGAAACTAATTTAAACTTCACTCTCTACCAAATATTTCATGGATTCACCAATTGACGAGAAAATGAATGAAAAAATAGATGAACTAAACAACAAGAAAGAATCATTTTCCTTAGGCCATTATAAGAATATAAACATTGAAGTTCATTTTAGCTGGTTTTTTGTTGTCATTCTTCTTACATATTCTCTTGCAACTGCTTTTTTTCCACTATACTTCCAGAATTTTACAAAAGCAGAATACTGGATTATCTCAGTGATTGCAGCACTGCTGTTGTTTCTCTCAATCTTTTTGCATGAGCTCAGCCATTCATTGACTGCATTAAAAAACAAGATTCCTATTGATAAAATAACATTATTTTTCTTTGGCGGAGTTTCCTCTATGGATGATTCTAATATAACTCCAAACAAAGAATTTAAGATTGCAGTTGCTGGACCATTGTTCAGCTTTATTCTCGCAGTTTTATTTTATGGAATCAGTATTTATTTCACAAACAAATATGTATATGCCATCTCATTTTATCTGACTCGATTAAATCTAATGATTGCATTATTTAATCTTGTTCCAGGCTATCCTCTTGATGGTGGAAGAATATTTCGAGCAATTGTCTGGAAGATCACAAAAGACATGCGGAAAGCAACAAAATATGCAGCAACTGCTGGAAAACTATTTGCTTGGACATTGATTTTTCTAGGTGTTTTTATCATTATCTCAACAAACAACTTTTCTGGACTATGGTATATCGTACTTGGTTTGTTTTTAGTTTATTTGGCAAATGCAAGTTACCAGCAAGTTGTTCTGCGCGACATACTCAGCAAAGTAAATATTGAAGAGATTATCACAAAAGAGATTACACCAATTAACTATGAACTTTCACTGCGGGAATTAGCTGCGAAATTTACATCCTCAGCACAGCGATGCTTTTTAGTAAACAAAAATGACAGATTAGTTGGCTTTGTACAGTCAGAGTTTCTCAAAAGAATTCCTGAATATAAATGGGATGTTGCACGAGCAGAGGAGATTGCAGTAAATATTGATTTCATCAAGATACAATTAGGCACTCCTCTTCACAGGATACTTGGATACATGCTCTTTCGGAATTTAGAATACATCTTAGTCGTCGATAAAACAAAAGTTTTAGGAATAGTTGAAAGAGAAAAATTGATGAATATCATTAAGATAAATGGATAGAATAAAGAAAAAAGTAAAAATAAAATTTATGAGAGATTACTATACAGTAGCGAAATATTTATATATAGTTGCTGCCTTCTTGAGATAATGGGTAATGGTAGTGATGGATTAATCTCTCTTGATAAACTAATTGAAGGAATTAGAAATAGTTTTGATCCTGAGATTATAATGACAGATAAAAATAGATATAGAAGATTGAGTTATCTTTGTGAAGAATTTGATTATAATACTACAGTTGATGATGACAGTTTAGAGGAACTAGTTAGTGTAATTTCAGAACCAATAAACAACTTTGGTAGAATTGAGAATAGAAAATTAGCAGAAACTATAAGCATTAGACTTTCACAGTTATTTGAATATGCATTTAATAATGCATCAGTTAGAAAAAAGCTTGCATTTGCAGAAATATTTTATGAAGCTACAATCAAAAGCGCAGAATTTGGAAAGAATATTAGAAGTCTTGATCATGAATGTATTGCATATGAAATGATAGCAAAAATTGCAAGATTTATTATCTATAATACAGATAATCTAAAAACTAAATATGAATATGCACTTAGAACAGTAGATATATCAAAGAAAGCAATAACAATAGCAGAGAAGATCTTTCCGATAGAAAAGATTGCAAGAAAATACTCAGATTTAGCAAATGTATACAAAGTTCTTGCAGAAATAATAAAAAATAGAGAAGAAGCAGGAGAGTTTGCAGAACAATGGTTTGTTTATAAGATAAAATCAGCAGAACTTTTTGAACAAATTGCAGACGGCATTGTAGGAAGTAGGATGGAAAAAGATATTGCTCTATTTGAATCTGCATTACAATCTTCATTTGCCAGTATGGCTCAGAGGTTCTTATCTAATAAGACAGATGATCTTGAAAAAAAGATAGAATATATTTACAGATCAGTACAATGCAACATTCATGCTATAGATGGATTCAAGAGATTAGGGAATAAAGAAAAAGCAGCTGAATCTTTAAGTTATGCAGCAGAAAGCCTTGGATATATCTCAAGAAATATAGATAATACTGAAACAGCAATATCATATGCAAAAATGAGTTATGAATTTGGAATAGAAGCAGCAGAATTATCTGGACAAATCAATAATTTAAAGAATATGTATTTAAGAATAAACCAAGCAGCTAATAATATTTCATTCATAGCTAAAAAATCAACAAATGATAAAGAAAGATTAGAATACGCTCTTAAAGCATATGAAAGAAAAGATAGTGTTATTAAGTTTATAGAGAAAGCAATTGAAGAAGGAGAATTACTTGAAAGAAACATATTTAATTTTTACAGAGTTTTTTATCACGAACTTTATGAACAGATTGGAGAATTAGCTGAAATCATCGCATTAACAACAGATGATATCTCCCAAAGAATTGATTTTCTTCACAGAGCAAATGATGCAAGCAAGGAAGCAATAGATATTGCCAAAAAAAAAGGAGATGCATTGTTTGTTCAATATGAATCATTAAGTTTAATTAAGAGAAAATTATATTTGAGTGTATTACAAGATGAACCAGAATATAGAGAAGAAGCTTTTTCATTGATAAGAGATATAGAAGTTAATACTCATTCTCTTGAATCGAAAAACAGATTAAATATACTATTTCATATGCTGGAAACAGAAATAACAGCATATATATTAGCAGGAGATTACAACAGTGCAGGAGTAAGTGTAGGGTTATTATATGATTATTATAGATTTAAGGATTCTAAAGTAACTATATTTGAATTAATGCTATATTATTTAGAAGATAATAAATTAGAATCTGCAGAAGAACTTATTTCAGCATACAAAGATAAGACAGAAGGACAATCTTCTCTAAGTCACATCTATAAGCCATTATTTTTATTGCATATTGAGAAATTAAAACAAAAACAGGAACAAGAACAATTGCCTTAATAACTTTTATATACTTTTATATGATAAATAGAATTTTATAAGAATAACAAACAATACAATAGTTAACAACACAGCTGAAAAACAATGAAATGCATCCTTTGCGGAAAAACTGAAAAACAATATCATGATGGCATGTGCAGCTCTTGCTATAGTGAGAACTATTTTTCTGTTGAAGATATAAAGAAATTTCCATTCAGCTACTGCGCAAACTGCGGAGCATACAGGCATAGTGTTCAATGGCAGGGAAAATTAGAGCTACACGAAGCAATCAAAAAGTCATTATTGTATAATATGAGATTCAAAGCAAAGCCTGAAGAAGTTATCATAACAATCAACTTGCCAGAACACAAAATGAAGATTGGCAGCAAAGCAATCGGCGAGATTGATGTAATTGTAAAGACAAGAGTATTCAAAAATCGTTCATTGCTCGAATTGCCTAATAAAGAGAATTTTGCAGAAATGCAAAATTCTCTAAAAGAAGAAGAATACACTATACCACTAAAAGTTTCATACACATTATGTGATATGTGCAACAAGAAAAAAACAGAATACTTTGAGGGAAGAATTCAGATAAGACATGTAGGTAACGAACAATTTTCAGCTGCAAAACAGCTTGTCAGAGATCTCATAAAGCCAAGAAATGATGTATTTATCACAAAAGAAGAACCTTTAGACAATGGTATTGACTTTTTTATTTCATCGCAGAAATACGTCCAAAACATAGGCGCTGAGTTATATAAAAAATTTGGAGGGGAATTAACAGTAACATCTAAGTTATTTTCAAGAAACAAACAAACATCAAAAGATTTGTTCAGAGTTGATGTTCTGCTAAGATTGCCTGAGTTCAATATTGGCGATATCATATTTATCAACCATAAATTAATAAAAGTGACTGCAATGCATGAAAAAAAGATTGTTGGTATTACACTAAAGGAAAACAAAAGCATCAGCGAAAATATTGACAAAGGTTTTGAGATAAAAGCAAGAAACAAAGATATTCACGAAGTGATTGTCACAAAAAAAAAGCCTTTAGAAGTGCTGCATCCTTATGATTATCAGTCAACGCTTGTTGCAAATCCAGACTTTCATAAGACAATTGGAAATAAAGTTAAAGTGATTATTGTTGATGATATAGTTTATATGGTTTGAAATTATTTCTATAATCATCATAAGTATAATATGGCATTCTCTTGGCAGAAGCATTTTTGCAAGTTGCTGGTACAAGAATAATTCATCCATTTTGGGATGGTAATGGCAGAACATTTGGCGTGCATATTGCTAAAATACTTAATCCAGAAGGAAAATTTTTTAATTTTATTTCAAATCAAGCATGGCAGATCAAACGAGTCTTGTTAAAAGAAGGACTTATTAGGCCAAATCCGCGAGATGATAAAAGGCTTAAGCTTGAACAAAACGAATTTGAGAAGTTGCCTCCAGCAGAAAGAGCAGGAAAAATTATATTCATACAGCATAAATATGCTAGTCAGATGTGAATAGATTATTAGACTTATACCTTAATCAACCCCCCCTCGATTGCTTATATTCTCCAATAACTTTTGCAAGCAGCTCTTTCTTATCAACATTCTTATCAAGCTCTTTTCTTTCAACAAGCATAAACTCTCCAAAATCCTGCATCTGCAGATTATCAGGAGAAACAACTAAAAAGAATTCTTTCATTAATCGATTAGGATTTCTAGTAATAATTATTTTCACCAATTGATTGATTTCCTTATAATTTTTCTCACTATATACAGAACCATCGCCGACAAAAAGAATATCTTTCTCTTTTAATTCTATCTGATTTTTTTTAATATCATAATCTCTGCTTAAATCGTTTAATTTCTTAATAATCTTATAATGCTCAGCTTTTTTTATAAATGATAACAATCTCTTATTTTCTTCAGCCAATGATTTCATTGCATCATCTTTCTGCCTTAGCAGATTTTCTTTCTGAACAATAACATTCTCTTTCTGCTGCAATTGTACAACCTGTTTTTTATCAGCAACCTGCTGCTTGATCTTAGAAAGTATATAATCAAATTCCTTTTTCTGCTGTTGATTCTCCAGCCGCAGCTTTCTGACAAAATTTCGCAGCAGTTCATTCTCTGCCTCAAACAATTTCATATTTTCATAAAGCTTAATTTCATTCTTAGAAAGCTTATTCGACTCAATCTCTTTTCTTATCAAAGCAACATCTTCATCATCAGGCTTTAACAAGATATCAACTGCAACTTTTATAGGAAGCCCTTCTTGAAGGATGACAAGCTTGCATACATCCTCAAGCAATTCATTCTTATCTATTTCAGATAGATTATGTTTGATCTTTGCAATAAGCTGCCTGACTTTTTTATATGCAAACAATGCTGATGCTAATGCATCTCGCTCATGATCATTCTCACAATATAAATCTTTATCTCTTTCATGAATAATTTTTTTCTTTTCATCAACGAGTAAATCTTCAGCAGGATTAATTATCCTTGCCCCGATTTTTGTTGCAAACTCATTGACAAAATTAGGTATATTCTTCTTATCAGTACCGACAAGGATAGGAAATCCAGAAAATGTAACTTCAGATATCATTGCAGAAAGATTAAGTTCTTTAGAAGATGATATCTTTACAACATTTTCATTAATATCAAGCAGCGCATATGCTGCTGTTGTGCCAGGATCAATACCAATAATCAGTAAAGGTTTTGTGTGATTCATCTATGTAAAAAGAGATTTAGTTAGATTTAAAAATCTTCTTGACCTACAATCACATATGACCAATTAGCGGGTAATCTTACAAAACTTGGCTTATATTCTTGCGGATTTATTACAACTTCTAAAAATTCATCTCTCCAGCTAACCCCAGTATATGTTTTTCTATTTACTTTCTTTCTATATAGAAGAGCAAAAAGTTCTTCTTCCCTCTTTAATATTAAACTATTGAGATCATTAAGTTTCTTTTTAATTACTCTTCTTTTTTCTCTATCTGTTTATATATCAATCAGCATCTTAACAGCATCAACTGCCCGAACTGCATATTCTTCTTTTCTTTTGTCAGCGTTTTCCCATGTTACTCTAGGACCAATAACACCTAGCGCAATAGGAATATTAAATTCAACACTTAAATCAGTGCATTTTCTTGCACAGTTTTCAGCAACAATCACATCATGCTCAGTATCTCCCTGTATAACAGCACCTAGCGTAATTATCCCGTCTATTTTTTTCTCAACACTTTCCATAAGAACTTTCTTTACTGCATAAGGGATATCATAACTTCCTGGAACCTTTACAACTTCTATGACATCTAATTGCTTTTCTTTTGCTCTTTGCAAAGCAGTCTCCAGCATCACAGATGTTATTTCATCATTAAAATCAGCACAAACAATTACTATTTTTTTCTTATCCATGACAAAACCCCCAATACATAATAAATAATTTTGCTGAAAGCAGTTCGCAAAATTATAACTAAAGCTTAATCTCACCAACATGATTTGCACCTTGCCTTCTACCTTGGCCTGCAAATCTTGTCAGCTCATTTTTTCCTTTCAATAATGCCAAGACATTTTGAGCATGTTTATATGCTCTGTCCTTGCAGATTGAAAATAACTTTCTTTCATTTAACTTGTTTCTGTTTAACCTATTTCGTGAGTATGCTGATTTATCATGCATCTTTTCATATGCTTCATCCATATGAATAAACACCTCAAGTATATGCTTATTTTTCAGCAGCATAACTTGTTGTATTGAGATTGATGCTTCATGACTGCACTGTTTGTCTATCTTCTCTCCACCGACCATTCCAAGAGCTATAACAATATCCGCAAAATATTTCTCAAACAATAGTTTGCAGGCAACAGGCAGATCTTTTATACCTGGAACAGTATACCTCTCAATCTTGATATTAAAATCAACAGAACCTTCATTGATTGCATCTTTCACAGCTTCTTCAACAAAAGGAAACATATTTACCCTGCTGAATGTTGTATCAGCTACACCAATCACCATCTCTTTGTTAGTTGTTTCATTGTTGTTAAAGATATTTCTCATAATTATCATGCCTCATTCCACTTCAATGATATCATCATCTTTAATTGATAAAACACTTCGCAAATAAACTGGCGCAATCAATTCCGCAATATTTTCTGGATGATTTGTTCTCTCAGGAATGATTAACGCACCAGCAACAGATTTTTTCTGTTTATTCGTATTTTGTTTCTTAATATTAACAGGATAGCAGAATATTCCACCATAAGTTCTTTCAGGTGTTGAAAACCCATCAATTTTTATCATCTTTTTATGAGATAAGAATTCTTTTCTAGCAAATGCATCAACTTGCAGATTAAGAGTTCCAGAATAAGGTGTAAATTGGAGTTTTTGTTCAAATGCTTCTTTGTACTGCTTAATCTGTATATAGAATTTACCCTCGCCAAGACCTGTTTTTACAATACCGTGCAAACTTTTTTGCAGGCCATCTGGCTCATACAATGACTTTAGCAGAAGATAATGTTCATCCAGACATTTCTTTGCTTTTGCTGTCAGTTTTAATTCAATACCATCAACAAAAACAGCTCTAGATATAAACCCTTTTCCCTCTAATTCCATCAATTTTCTTGATGCTGTCTGCTGAGAAAAACCAAAGATAACTGCAATATCATTTGTCTGTATCTTCACAGGCTTATGCAGCAGTGTTATCTCTGCAATATGCAATAATAATGGAAGTTCTTCTTCAAACATAAATATCAATAACAAGAACTTACAATCTACTTATAAATGTTATGCAACGCATTAATGGGTTGTAGATTAAAGATGAGAATATAATCATTTTTATTTAAAAATATGATGTTCTGAATAAAACAAAAAGATAAATATAAGTTTGTAGTGATACAAAATCGAAAAGTATCAGAAATTAGTAATTGAAAAGCCTATCAGCAGCCCTTATTCTTCCCTCGCTGTTCAACTTTTCTTAATCTATTAGCAACCTCAGTATCACCATATTCTTTCAGAATCAACGCAAAGCATTTTTCAGCTATTGTATAATGCTTGCTTTCAAGAGCTTGCTTTAAAAGATGCAGATCAACTGCTTTATCCTCTGCTTTTTCAGAGAAGAAACTTAATCCAAAATCAATAAGATAAAGATTTTTATTATTGCTGACAATCATATTCGATGTTGTTAAATCTCCGTGAATAATCCTATTTGCATGCATCTTTTTTATAATCTCTGCAAGCATTACAGCATAATGCTTATAATTTTCCTTAGATAAAACATCCCGCAGTTTTTTTCCATCTATTTTTTCAATGACTAATGTATCATTTCCTTCAACTGCAAAGACATTAGGAGTAAATCCATATACAAACAGTTTCTGCAGTATCTTTGCCTCTCTTTTTGTTCTTGATCCGCGCAGTTTCTCGTCTAATATAGAATTTCTATAATCCTTCTTTATGCGATGTTTAATTATATTACTGCCATCAATATAGATTCTGGCCTCTGCTCCTTCTGCAATTAATGTTTTTATTATTTTCATAATTAGTTTCTATGATTATTCCATATTTATAAAATTATTGTGAAACATTTTTATATTCCTAACAATTACCATAAATCATGGACATCATCCTTGATATAGAAACAGCACCCTTGACAGATGAAGCTGCTCCAGAAGATGCATTATCTCCAATAACTGGCAGAATTGTTGGCATTGGCCTGAAATACTTAAAGGAAGAATTGATTATCATTGAACAAAACGAAAAGATAATAATCGAGCAATTCTGGAATAAGATCGGAGAATTACAGAAAAGATTCAGCACTTTACGCTTTGTTGGTTTTAATATTGTTGATTTTGACTATTATTTTATTGTCACAAGGAGCTTAGCAAATAACATAAAGATAATACGCCAAAATCCTACTTCTTTCATTGATTTACGTCAGCATCTTTGCATCTTTAAACAGCATGGAAAAAAAGGAACACTCAAAGAATATGCAAAATTATCTGGTATAGAAGGAAAATATCTTGGTTTAACAGGAGCAAGCATCCCTTTATTATGGAAGATGAAAAAGTATGAAGAGATTAAGAACTATCTATCTGCTGACCTCAGAATTACTGAACAATTGCATTCTAAGTGCAAAGAATTGAATATCATGGCAGATTATGAGAATAAATAAAATAATAATCAGTTGCCAATAATTCAATATCAATACATCTCAATACTGTTGATTATTTCTGCTTGCCAAAAAAACACCTGCAAGAATACCTATAATAAACACTAAGACCATCTCAATATCAATTGAAAGATAATCTCGAATCTCATTGAATATATTTCTTTGGTTTGTGATTGTTTTATCATCTAGATAAATCTCAATATTACTGAACTCTATTGCATATTCAGCATAAATCAAAGCAGAACTTATATCTTTATCAGCAAGACTTTGAGAATATTCATAATAGCTGTAACCAAGTATCGGAAAGATATCTTTCTTCTGCTGTTTTGCAATGATCTGGTTTATGACATTTGATTTCACAGCTAAAAGCTCCTGCAGATTCTGATCATCAATTCCTGAAACACTAAGAATTACATCAATTTCTGCTTTTGTCTTTAATGCTTGAGAAAGACATTGCTTATAATTATCATTATGTAAATTATCATATGCCTTTTTTATTCCTATAGTTATATCTGTAACTTCATATGGATAAGTAAGATGCAGATACTGCAGTCTTTCTTCTGTTTCAGCTATTTTTTTAATGCAGCCTTCCTTGATTACATCTTCATTAAGATCAAATCTTCTCCCTTGATGATTAATAAAAGAGCTCCAGAGATAAGCACTATACAACCGTTCTGCAGAAAATGCAATATTATAGTAAATACTTTCCATCTCTAAGCTATTTGTTATATTTATCTTATTTGCCGTATCAATTGTCCAAATAGCTTTAACTGCATCAAGAGTTTTCTTAATGATATCTTCTGCTTCATCCAAACGTTCTTTTACAACTAGGTATGCCTGTAGATCAGTTATTGTTTCAAGCTCTTGCTTATTTAGATCATTTTTTGCTTTGATTACAGCTGCAAACAGCTGCTCAAGCTGATGATTTTGTCGTTCAGCTGTCTGCAAAGTTGCATTAAACAATAATGTATTTAGATTAACATTTGCTCCAAAACAGAAACTTGCAGCTGCGTAAGATTGACCTTTACTCATCGCAATATTGCTTCGATTGATTAGAAGAATTGATTCATCATATAAACTAATATTCTCTTTTGATCCTTCTGATTCATGTTGAGACTTCCAATTTTGCTGCAGCTTTACATATCTTTCGCAGAGATCTTTTGCAATCTTGTTCATTGTGATTACATACAAAGGATCTAATGTAATCTCATCAAGATTGATAGAATAATCAATGCCAGTATACTCACGCATTGCTTCATCTATTGTAAGCACTTCTTTTACTTCAATTCCTTTTTCTTTGCCATATTCATATAGATCAGTGGAAATATTCAAGTTGAGATCTGTATAATTAATAGGTTTATTTATTGTTTTATTTCTACTTTCATTTATGTTTTCATTATTCTTTGCTATATGTTCTGCAAGCAATAAAGATTCTTTTTCTAAATAATATCTTTTGCCTTTTGGAATCAATACTTTCTTAATATTATTAGCAGAAGCAATCGCTATCTTTGCCTTGATACTGCCAACTGGACCAATAATTCCGCCGCTGTTGATTGTTCCAGTGACTGCAATGCTTTGGTCAATTTTCTGATTATCTAACAAAGCAATTGTCAAAACAGCAGCAGCAGCACCAGCACTAGGTCCGCCAATAATCAACGAATCTGATCTTATTGTATAAAAAAAATCAAGTTTGCTGCAATCTTTATCAAGATAATGGCATGCATAATCTCTTGCAAATCTTGTAGAAAGTTGTGTATCTATTTTAGATAATGGAAATGTATCAAGATAGACCTTGCCATTGCCATCTTTGATTTCTAGATATAAATCAGCAGTATTGCCTGATTCAATATAATTATTGCTATTCTCTGAAACTGCAAGCAGAGTAATATGCCCAGCTGCAGAAAAAGGATCAGCTGAAACATACGGCAAGAATGAAAAAAGAATCAAAGCTGCAGCTAACAAAAGAATTGCATCAAAATAAGATTTATCTGTCACTACCCCCATTATACAAAGGATAAACAAGTCATATTAATAGGTTATGGAAGAATTCAGAAGGATATTTTATCCTACAATCCTTTCAGCTTTATAGAAACCAAGCTGTGATGATGTTTCTTTTGTGAATCTACTTGTATCTTTTATGCTTAGCATCCAAACAACTTCTTTTTTTTGTGTTATTTCAACTAGACTTATTGCAGTTGTGATTAAAGTATTTCCATTTGGCAGTCTGTCTGCATCATGAGATACCTTTGTTGTTTTGTAAAACCAAACTATCTCTTTATTTCTATTAATCTCATAAACTCCATTACCTGGCAACACAAAAAGGATATTATTATTTGGCAAAGGTTCAGCATCAAAACCTGGATTCGTATACATTTTCATCTCTTTAGGAATATCATACTCCCAAATAATGTTTCTCTTTTTTTCATAGGATTATTTAAGATAATATTAACTATAAAAAATTATTGGTATTAGCTGTATTTCTTTGTGAATGGAACGAATTCGAAAATACTGTCCTTACCAAAGCATTTTTAAACTAAATAATTATCAGAATCTTATGTTACTCGGAATACTCTATGCCATACTTTCAGCAGTTGTTTTTGCAATCAGCAATGTAATTATGAAACATATGACTTTCAAAATAAATAAACTTTCTTTGATGATCATACGCTCAATGTTTACATTAATTACAATCATACCATTGCTTTTTTTTGCTGATTTTATTCTACCTTCTTTCAAAGAAAGTATTATTATTGTTGCAATTGGCTTAATCGGCGCAGTTGCATATTATTATTTTATAAAAGCAATTGAATTATCAAATGTTTCTGTAATCTCAACAATAACAAGAACAAGCACAATTATCACAATTCTACTTTCAATATTCTTTCTTGATGAAAAATTAAATATCTTGCAGTATATTGCCATACTTTGTGTATTGTTTGGTATAATTTTCCTGACAATTGATATAAGAAAACTAAAATCAGAACAGCTTCTACAGGAAAAAAAAGCATTATTTATTTCATTGTTTGTAACATTCTTATGGGGCATTATGTATTTTCTGATGAAATACAGCGTAAATGCAGTCGGCAGCATCTATACTGCATTTTATCTTGAGTTTTTTGTGTTTTTCTTCATTGCATTATTACTATTCAAAAAAAATAATCTTATCCTGTTTAAGCAGTCATTAGTTACTGTTTTAAATCAAAAGAAGTTATTGATAATTATTTTTTTCATAGGATTGCTGACAACACTCGGCAGTCTGTTTTATTCATTTGCAATCTCATTGATTTATGTTTCAATTGCAATAACACTCATAAATATGGCGCCATTAGTCACTGCAATAGTTGCAAGAATCTTTATAAACGAAAGATTATCAACAAAGCAAGTAATTGGCATAATTATAACAATAGTTGGAGTTATTATTATCAGTTTATAAGATGCTGATATGTCATAGATATAAGATTAAAATAATCCAAGAAGGTGATTCATATGCATTTATCACGACATTTTATAATTTCATTGATATTAGCAGCAATAACTTATCCATTTTTTGGCTGGCATAGCATTTTCTTATTTGTTGGCAGCTTTTTTATTGATAGTGATCATTATCTATGGTATATTTTTACAAAAAAAGATTTTAGTTTAAAAAATGCTTATTATTTTCATCTAAAGAACGATTTATCTGGAAAAAAAATAATAGATGTTTTTCACACAGCAGAATTCTGGATACTCCTTTTGCTTGCAGTTCTTTTTTCTCCTTACTATCATACTGCAATTTTTGCATTTACACTTGGTATATATTTTCATATAATCTGTGATTTAATTTATGAATATATTCATTACAAGCATGGAATAGATGCAAGACTTTATTCATTTTACTCAAGAGCATTGTATTTGAAAAGAAAAAAGAGGCTTACATTTTGGAATATGTTTAAAGACTAGACTTTATTCTCTAATAAAGAAAAAAATTGAGCTGGTGTTAGGATTCTAATATGCTTATATTGTTTTAACTGTAGAAGATGATTATCTCCACTAATAATATAATCACAATTATTCTCAATTGCTGTTGAAATGATTATATTATCATCTGAATCTTCTTTGATTATGTTTATCATTGTCTTTATCTTTACCAATACTACTGAAGATAGTAATTCTTTAAGAAAAACAGCTTTTTCCTTTTCAGATAAATTTAGTCTTGGATAATTAATTACTCTTTGAATTTCTTTTAATTGATTCTCTGATAAGTAAATAATATATCCTTTTTCGTCGATTATATTCAATACTTTTTCAGGAATACCATCCCAACCAAATGCAGAAATGAATACATTTGTGTCAACAACTACTTTTTTCTCGCCCATAGAATTGCCTCTTTAATGACATCTTCTTTTATTTCTATTTGCTTGAATCTTTTCTGCACATCTTTACTAATTTTCTGAAATTCAGATTTAAAATCAGGTTTTTCTATTCTTTTGAATAAAACACCTTCTTTTATAGCAAAAGGAATAAATATATCCCCCTCATTCAAATCTTCTTCTTGTCTTATTTGTTGAGGTACAACCAATTGTCCTTTTGCACTCATCTTAACCATTTCTGCTGGCATAATATCACCCTGTCAAACTGTTGAACAATTAAACTATATAAATCTATTCTTTAAGAAAAACAAATATTTATAAACCTACTAATCAAATAAATCATATGCAGCTAGCTTTTTTCGAAATAGAGGATTGGGAAAAAGAATTCTTTAGAAATAATCTTAAGAATCATGAGTTATTGTTCTCAAAACACAATTTGAAGAAAAGAAATATTGATGCAATCAGAAACAGCAATGGCTTGGTAGTATTTATTTATTCAAAGATTAATAAAGACATTCTTAGTAAACTTCCAAAATTAAAATTTATTGCAACAATGTCAACAGGATATGACCATATAGATATTGAAGAATGCAAGAAAAGAAACATTGCTGTATACAATGTCCCATTTTATGGAGAAAATACAGTTGCAGAACATACATTTGCATTAATTCTAGCATTATCAAGAAAGATTCATTTATCTTATGACAGAACAAGAGTTGGCAATTTTTCATTAGAGAATCTTAGAGGCTTTGATCTGAAAGGAAAAACAATCGGAATCATCGGTACAGGACACATTGGCCAGCATGTTGCAAGGATTGCAAAAGGGTTTGAGATGAAAATATTAGCTTTTGATGTTTACCAAGATAAAAAGCTTGCAGAAACTCTTGGATTTAGATATATATCACTTAACAATCTGCTCAAAAGCTCTGATATAATCACACTACATGCCCCTTACAACAAAGATACACACCACTTATTAAATTCAAAGAACTTCCACATGATTAAAAAAGGAGCTTATCTAATCAATACAGCAAGAGGAGCATTAATCGAAACAGATGCATTAGTAAAAGCATTGCAGCAAAAAAAGATTGCAGGTGCTGCTTTAGATGTGCTTGAAGGAGAATGTTATATTCGAGAAGAAAAAGAATTATTAAAACATAAGAAATATCCAAACTGTGACTTAAAGACAGTTATAGAGGATCAAATGCTGCTGCACATGGAAAATGTTATTATTACTCCACATAATGCATTCAATTCACAAGAAGCTCTGCAGAGAATAATAGACACAACACTTGATAATATCAAATCTTTTGTCAGAAAGAAAAAGTGCAAGAATAAAGTAGTTTAATAATCAATAATTATCTTATCACAGAATCACTTCAACTTTCTATCAATCTCATCAGCAATCTCACGCAGTTCTTTGCATGCATCTGTAAGATCATTCTCTATCTCATCAATCAATCTGCTTAAGTTTTCAACACGAAGTCTATATCCTGATTTTTCCTGCACAACAATGCCTGATTCATTTAGTTTATGGATATGATGGACAACAGTTCCTCTTGTAAGACTTAATCTCTCTGCAAGATCATCACTTGTTATTGCTTTGCCTTGTTTTGTGCTTTTCATCAGCTCAATAAATACACGAAAGCAGCTCTTATCCTTATCTCTGAGATTAAATAATCCAAGACTATTCCCAAACCATTGCAGCTCTTCATTGATATTTTTTGTTACAGGCTTATGAATCCTTGTAATTGTTATACGTATACCCATATATGTTATCTAAGCAGTTGTTGTTTTTAAATCTTGTTGCTTTTTAATTCAATAAAATATATAAACAACCATCTCAGTAATTATTCTATGGATGCAATCGAAGTAAATAATTTAGTAAAATCATTCAGAGAAAAAAACAAATTGATCAAAGCAGTAGATAATATCTCATTTTCAGTCAAGAAAGGAGAGATCTTTGGACTGCTTGGCCCAAATGGCGCAGGAAAGACAACAACATTGAATATTCTTAATGGATTGATCTCAAAAGATTCAGGAGAGATTAAGATTCTTGGACTTGATCCTGAACAAAATGAACTGAATTGGGAATCTGTTAAGAATAAGATTAATGTTTCAACTGCATATTATTCTCTTTCAGAGCAATTGACTATAAGACAGAATCTTAAAGTGTATGCAATGCTATACAATATAAAAAACATCCAAGAGAAGATTGATCAATTATTACAGATGTTTGAACTAAAAAGCCTTGATAATAGAAAAGTAGTTCAGCTTAGCTCAGGAGAAAAGACTCGTGTTTCTCTTTGTAAAGGTTTTATAAATGATCCAGAAGTATTATTTCTTGATGAATGCACTGTTGGTTTAGATCCAGATATTGCAGAAAAAACAAGAGAGATAATAAGAGATTACCAAGAACAAAAAGGAACAACAATTATCTTTACTTCTCATTATATGTATGAAGTTGAAGAATTGTGTAATAGAATTGCTTTTATGAACAATGGCAGAATAATCAAGATAGATACAGCTGGCAATTTTAAGAAATTAATCAAGAAAACAAGCATAGAATTGACAATCAAAGAAAATTACCCAGCTCTTATGAAAATAATGAAAGAAAGAAATATTGATATTTTATCAACTGGAACAAATACAGTTGTATTTGAAGTGAGCTCATCTACAGATCAACTATACAAGCTTATGAACATGATATTTAAAGCAGGAGTTAAGATAAGTGACATGCACATGAACAAACCTACATTAGAAGATATTTTTATCCAATTTGCACGAAAGAAACAAAGAGTAAGATAATATAACCAAAAAAGTGAACAAATATGAAATGGTACAGAATCAAAGCATTGCTGCTAAAATATTTTTACATCTCAATAAATAGTGTTGACAGGTGGTTTGACATATTTTATTGGCCAGTTATAGATATCTTTGTTTGGGGATTTGCAAGCTTTTATATCAAAGAATTATCTAATTTCAATCTTCTCAGTGTTCTTATGGGTGGTGTAATCCTCTGGATATTTGTCTGGAAATCATCGCAGGATATTGCCACATTTGTATTAGAAGATTTCTGGGCAAGAAATTTGTATAACTTATTTTCATCTCCGATGAGAATAAGTGAACATGTCACATCAATCGTACTCTTTGCATTTATACGAGGACTTATCAGTTTCTGTTTTCTAATATTACTAGCATTCCTATTATATTCTTTTAATATATTTGCCTTACCTATTTTGTTTATAGCAGCTGCAGTCTTTATTTTATCATTATTTGGCTGGGTAATTGGCTTATTTGTTGTTTCTCTTATCTTACGTTTTGGTCAAAGGATCCAGATTCTTGCATGGAGTATTGTCTGGGTAGTGCAGCCATTTAGCTGTGTATTTTATCCATTATCCTCAATCCCAAGCTGGGCAAAACCAATTGCAATATTTTTACCAACTACCTATGTATTTGAAAACATGCGGGCATTCTTTTTAGAAGGCAGAGCAATCAATTATGGAGAATTGCTATATTCATTTATATTAACATTATTCTTAATGATCATTGTTGGTTTTTTTCTTTATCGTTCATATGCAAAAGCAAAACAATCAGGAATGTTAGCAAAAGGAGATTAGTACACAATAAGTTAGTTTTACAAATGTTACATCCACTTAAGAGTACTCCTAAACCATTAAATAAGCCAAAACAATCATTTTCTTATGCTTACTGCAAATGCTGATACTCTCTTTGAAGTTTCTTGGGAAGTGTGTAATAAAGTTGGTGGAATCTATACAGTTGTTTCTTCAAAAGCAGATCTTATGAAAAAGAGATACAAAAATTATTTTTTAATTGGACCATATATTGCTAAAAATGCAGAAGACGAGTTTATTGCAGAACAAGTGCCAAAAGAATTCTTACAGATTTTTGATCAATTAAAAAAAGAGGGAATTCAATGCTATTTCGGCAGCTGGCAGATTAAAGGTTTACCAAGTGTGATTTTAATTGATTACAGTAATTTTAGCTATGCAAAAGATGACCTTAAGAAAAAGTATTGGGATGATTACAAGATAGATTCTCTAAACAGCAATGATGAATTTGATGAACCTTTATTATTTTCAACAGCTGCTGGAAAATTGGTTGAATTATACCAGAAGAACAATACAAACAAAAAAATAGTGCTGCATGCGCACGAATGGCTCTCTGCATTTAGTATTTTACTGCTAAAATCTGCAAAATGTAAAGTTGCAACTATCTTCACAACCCATGCAACAATGCTTGGCAGGATGATTAGTGCTGCAAATAATCCACTGTATGACATACTTCAGAATATTGACATATTAAAAGAAGCATACAATTATGGCATACAAGACAAACATCTAACAGAAGCTGCAGCTGCAAATGCATGTGATATATTTACAACAGTTTCAGAAATTACTGCATTAGAAGCAGAAAAGTTTTATGGAAGAAAGCCAGAAATACTTGTACTGAATGGTTTAGATTCAGAGAAATTTCCATCATTTGAAGAGACTTCTGTGCAGCACAGGATAAATAGAGAAAAGATCAGAAGATTTATTGCATATTACTTTTTTCCTTATTATTATTTTGATCTTGAACAGACATTGCTTTTCTTTATTGTTGGAAGATATGAGTTCAAGAATAAAGGCATTGATTTATTTATAAGATCACTTGCTCAATTAAATGAAAGTCTAAAGAAACAAGATTCAAAAAAAACAGTCATTGCTTTTTTCTGGATTCCAAGAGATGTACTTAGTGCAAAACAAGAACTATCTCAGAATAAGATAAATTATCTGCGTTTAAAGGATTTTGTGCATAAAAATGATAATATTATCATAAAAAATATGTTGAATCATCTTTTATCTTGTGATATAAAATGTTATGAACCTGAATTATTTAAGACAGAAAACATATTCAATAATGAATTCTTAGTTGAGGCTAAAAGAATGAGACTGCATTTTATGCAGAAAGGAAATCCATTATTAACAACTCATAATTTAGCAGGAGAACAAAATGATATAATCCTCAGAAGTTTCACAGAACAAGGTCTAGATAACAAGGCAGATGATAAAGTAAAAGTAATTTTCTACCCAGTCTATCTCTCTGGAGTAGATGGATTGATTGATCTTCCATATTATGAAACTATTACTGGCTGTCATCTAGGACTATTTCCTTCTTATTATGAACCATGGGGTTATACACCATTAGAATCAGCTGCATTAGGTGTTCCTTCTTTGACAACAGATCTTGGAGGTTTTGGAAGATTCATAAACAAAACAAAAAAAACAGATGGTGGAATATTTGTTCTGAAAAGAATGCAAAGAACTGATGAAGAGATAATAAAAGATTTTACAAGTGTATTAGAAAATTATTGTTCACTTGACGAAAAAGGACGTGTAGCCCAAAAAATAATCGCAAAAGAATTATCTAACTTAGCTGACTGGAACATATTTATCGACTATTACATTGAAGCGCATAATATGGCTGTTAAGAAAGTGTTTGGATAGAATTTTAGGATAACAAAACATTTAGATATTAATACAGATATTATACATATTGGAGATGTATAATGGACGTACGAATCATGGGAAAGCTACAATGAAAAAAGCAAACAGATAATAGAAGATAAGTTAAAGTTAATAAAACAAACCCAATTTCGCTATCCAAAACATGAAGGATACAAACTTGTCTTTAAAGTAAAATTAACTATTGAAGATAATTATTCTCGTTTAATGTATGCTGTCTTTATGCCAGATGCACAACATATTACAATACTGTGTGTATTTAATCGAAAAGCAGATTATAATGAATTTTAGAGAATATTCAAAGAATATAAAAAATAATTAGAGTTAAAACTGACTCTTATAAGTATTTTTTAGCAGCAACGCATCTTCTTCAATATTAGGACTTTCACACGTAATAACTCCTTTAATTTTGAAATCTCTCCAAGCTTTAATCAGCTCTTGATAATTAATTTTACATTCCTTTAGATTGACATGACTCTTTTCTCCAGAAGTTCCATATTCAATTCCTTCCATATGACAATGCATATTATTTAAACCTTCTTTACCCAAACCTTTTTCAATTGTTTCTAGAATCTTGCTCCAATCATTGTGAGTGTTGCACTTCCCCTGTGTTCGCGCAAAATGATGAGCAAAATCAATGCATGGCTGAACTTGCTCGAATTCCTGACTGAGCTTTACTAATTCATCAACATCACCAAACTGATTTATTTTACCGCCTGTCTCTGGCCGAAGCCATAATTTATTTATACTTCTATCACGCAGTTCTTTGAATACATCTTTCAATGCATTCTTAATATTCAAAAAAACAACTTCTTTCTCAAGCTTCATATAATATGCCATGTGATAACAAATACTCCAAACACCTGCTGCATCTGCAATTGTGCAAGCATCAATTATCCTTTTTTTGCTTGCTTCAACAATTGCTTTATCCTGAGAATTAAGATTAACCCAATATTGTCCATGACATGTTAAATTAATCTCCTGTTCTGTTTTTATTTTTCTAACTTCTGGAGCTTTTTCCAAAGAAATATTCACATTTCTGACAAATTCAATCTCCATATTATCTAATCCAAGCTTTTTTACTTGTTTAATCCCTTCAATAGTATTTCTTGGATTAGTTGATAAAGGAATCCCTGATGTTCCAAAGAGGAGTTTATTCATGTAATGATTAATAATCTCAGTTATTTATTAATATTACTAAACTGTATAATATAAATATAACTTATAGTCTATATTAATAATAATAAATGTACGAAATTCATATTGCCAATTCAAGAACAGAAAAAATACTCGAATCATATATAAAAGTAAGAACAGATATAATCGAAAAATTGAAGAGATTAAAACAATCACCACGAACAGAATGTGGTGCACATCCATTGCATGGAAAACTTGCTAAAAGATGGAGCTGCTGGTTAGGTTCTAACATTAGAATGATCTATACCATCAACGACACAAATAAAATAATATATATAGAAGCAATTGGTACACATAAGATTTACTAAAGATTCAATTTCTTTGTCTTTCCTTCTTTAATATTTCTCTCACTTTGGATGATTTGTTGCATTATATCTGAATCTTGCAGTATTTCAATAGTTTCTTTCATACCTTCATACTCTTTTCTTGAAATCATAATCATATCTTGCCGCATTTTAATCACTAAATATATTAGAATCAATCAAATATAAAAACTTTGTTATTTAAAAATAAAAATCACCTCTCTTTTGACGATGGATATAACCTAAACTAATAGTAAGTACTCAGAACTGTATATAAATCACTTATGGAACTATGGTATAGAAGTTAATTATAAAACAAAATCTAAAACAATTCACAAATCCAAATTCTTTACTTCTTTCGCATGATCCTGAATAAACTTTCTTCTAGGCTCAACTTGATCACCCATCAACAATGTAAATATTTCATCTGCAATTACAGCATCTTCAATCTTAATCTGTTTCAGCATTCTTTTTTCAGTATCCCTTGTTGTCTCCCATAACTGTTCAGGATTCATTTCTCCCAAACCTTTGTACCGCTGAATGTTTACATTGTCTTTGCCAATCTCTTTCAATAATCTAAACAATTCTTCTTCTTTGTAGACATAATTCTCAGTTTTGCCTTTTTTGACTTTATACAAAGGCGGCATTGCAACATACACATGACCTTGTTCAATCAATGGCGTCATAAATCTATACAAGAAAGTTAACAGCAAACATTGTATGTGGCTGCCGTCTACATCTGCATCAGTCATAAGAATTAGTTTATGATATCGCAGTTTTTTGATATCAAATTCTTCTGCAATATTTGTACCAATTGCAGTAACTAAAGTGATGATTTCATCATTATCAACAACTTTATTGATTCTTGCTTTTTCTACATTAAGGATCTTACCTTTTAATGGCAGAATTGCCTGGAACTTCCTGTCACGACCCATCTTTGCACTTCCACCCGCACTATCCCCCTCGACGATAAACAACTCGCATTTTGCTGGATCTCTTTCTTGGCAGTCTGCTAATTTTCCAGGTAATGAACTAGAATCAAGCGCAGACTTTCTTCGTGTCAAGTCTCTTGCTTTCTTTGCAGCTTCTCTTGCTTTTGCAGATGTTACAATCTTTTCAACAATTAACTTTGCTATCTTTGGATTCTCCTCCAGATAAGTTGTCAGGCTTGAAAATACAATAGAATCAACAATTCCTTTAACATCGCTATTGCCTAACTTTGTTTTTGTCTGGCCTTCAAACTGCGGCTCCTGAACTTTTACAGAGATAACACAGCACATCCCTTCTTTGACATCATCGCTTGTTAATTTTAAATCTTTTTCATCAATTAATTTATTTGACTCAGCATAATTGTTAAACGCTCGTGTCAATGCTGTCTTTAATCCAGTTAAATGTGTTCCTCCATCAATTGTATTGATATTATTTACAAACGAGAAAATATTTTCAATGTATCCTGCATTGTACTGCATTGCAACTTCTATTTCATTGCCGTTTTTCTCAGTATCAAAATATATCGTTGGATGCAATGGAGTTTTATTCCTGTTAAGATATTCAATAAATGAAACTATTCCACCTTCATACTGAAAAATATTTTCTTTTTCTGTTCTTTCATCGCGCACAATTATTTTTATTCCTTTATTAAGAAATGCTAACTCCCTCATCCTTGCAGAAACTGTGTCAAAACTAAACTCAATAGATTCAAATATTTCTTTATCTGGCATAAATGTTATTGTTGTCCCAGTTGTATCTGCTGCGCCTTTTTCAATTATTCCTGATTTTGAATGTCCTCTTTCAAAGATCATTGCAACATGCCTGCCATCTCTTCTAACTTCAACTTGCAGCCATGTTGATAAAGCATTTACTACAGAAATACCAACCCCATGTAATCCACCAGAAACCTTGTATGTTTTTTTATCAAACTTTCCACCTGCATGCAGTTTGCACATAACTACTTCTAATGCAGACATCTTGTACTGCGAATGTATTGCAATTGGAATTCCTCTGCCGTCATCAACAACAGTGACTGAATTATCTTCATTGATGATAACAACTATCTCTTTACAGAATCCAGCCAATGCCTCATCAATAGAATTATCCACAACTTCATATACTAAGTGATGCAGCCCAGGTAAACCTGTAGTACCTATGTACATACTAGGTCTTTTTCTTACTGCTTCTAATCCTTCAAGAACCTGTATGCTTTCAGCGCCATAATTATTATCCTGATGGTTATGGGAAGTAGCTTCTTGAATTGCTGCTAATTTCTTAGTTGGGTCATGTTTATTTTCTTGCTGATTTATTACTAAGTTTGCAGCTGAGCTTTCGCTATTTTGTGTTTGATTTTTCTCAGGATTATTCTCAGGAATCACAGCTGAATTCTGATTTGTATTTTCCACCATATTACCGTCTTAAAAGTAGAGAGAATTTACCTCTTTCTCTATCATCAAAAAGAAGCGATTGTTTATATAGTTTTCGCTATTCTAGTAACTTTTTTATACAACCTCTTCATCTATTTCTCCATGCTCTTAACTGTTACAGAAGTCATCACAGAAACACATGATACAAAAACATTGCGTTTTGGATTTTCAAAAGATAAAAGAATAGATTTTATCCCTGGACAATTTATAATGCTTGCTATACCAACTGAAAAAGATGGCAAAAAAACAATTGTCAACAGATCATATTCAGTTGCATCTTCTCCTACAAAAGATTACTTAGATCTAACTATTAAAGAGGTTCCTGATGGATTCACTTCAAAACAGCTGCAGAACACAGAAGTTGGAGAAGAATTTGAGTTCTCTGGTCCTTATGGTAATTTTGTATTCAACGAGAAAAAGATGCAGAAAATAGTGCTGATTGGCTCTGGCTCTGGAATATCTGCACTGCACAGCATCATTCAATATATACAGGATAAAGAGCTTGACACAAGAGCAACACTAATCTATTCAAACAAGACTCCAGATGATATAATCTACAAAAAAGAACTGTTAGAGATGAATGATGATATGCCTAACTTTAATTTATTTCTCACAATCACACGTCCAGAAGAGATGGAAAATTTTAGGCAATGGACAGGACATACTGGCAGGATAGATACAGCATTTCTGCAGCAATGTGTTAAAGATATAAAAATTCCATACTTCTTTCTCTGCGGTTCTTCTGATTTTGTAAAATCAATGCAAACTTTATTGTTAGAGCTGAAAGTTAACAAAGAAAAGATTAAGAAGGAAGTTTATGGTTGATTTCGACTTCATCGAGATTATTAAATTTATAATACAGTAACTTCCTGTACCTTTGCTAATCCTTTATCACCAGATAATAAAGGTAAATTGAACTCTGAAGCTGTTGCCAACGCAATGCAATCAAAATGAGATAGATTCAATTTAGAATATTTTATTCTGAAATAAGTTGATTTCTTCATTATTGAAATTGTTATTGCTTCTTTCTTAAGATGATAAGAAAGAGAATCAATAATCTCTTGTGCTTTCAATAGAGTTTCTTCAAGCAAGAATCCCAGCTGAATAAAATCTCTGCTGACAACATAAAAAAGTTCATATAATGTTGCATCTGAAACATATCCTCCTTCTTCAAGTGCTTTTCTAATTGTAAGATAACCTTCTTCTTTCTTTAGAAACTTAACAAGCGCATACGTATCAAACACAACAGTCATTTTAATCAAACCTGCTGATATTCTTTCTTGACTCCTCAAGCAATTCTTTTGCTGATCTCTTCCCTTTTAATATTCCCTCTAGTTTACAAATACTCAAAAAAGGAGAAAGAATTATTTTGTCTTCATTAATTGTAACTTTTAGCCTTTCACCTTCTTGTAAATGAAACCTTTCCCTAACAAGCTTTGGCAATACAATCATATTCTTTGAAGTTATTTTTACTGTTTTAAACAAGTTATTTGTAGTTAGCATAAACAATGTTAAGATCAACTAGTATAAATATTTTATTGAACCATGTAAAAAAATAAACCATGTAATTATGACAAGAAAAATAATAGAAATAGCATAGTATTTAGAAAGATTTAAAATAACAAAGAGTATTCATTAATAAAACGAGGTTGATATTATGGAAATGTTATTAATTACTTTTTTTGGAATAAGTTTATTTTTAGGAATAATTATTCTTTTATTAAACTTTGATGCTCACGGACATGCAGCACATGGCGGACATGCAAAACATGAAGAAAGTCCAATTGACAAATGGAAGAAACTAGATAAAGGAATTGATAATCTTCTTGCAAGAATTGACATTGACCACATGGCTGCATATGTAAAAGCAGCAGACGAACATCTAAAAACAGATGACGGCCATGATTATGGCAAACTAGAAGATAAAGAACTAGCAATGAAATTTGTAGATACTATGATGAAACATTATGAAACAGGTGCTAGACAAGTATTCAAAGTAAAAGATGATGCTAAATATAGTGAAGTTGAAAAGAATATGCTGATGCAGGCATATTTAGGTATAACTAAAGATAAATTATTACATCAAGTACAAGATAAAGGTGAAGATTATACTGCTCATTATCATAGCAGTTTAGCAGCAGAACTACGAAAATCACATGAAAAAAATCTACGTCCAGTTGCTTTAACACATCTTACAGAACATGATTTAGACGCCATCATTAAACATGTTGGTGTTGAAGATAAAGTACATAAAGATAGAATGACATTAGATCATGCAAAAGAATTATTATTATACCACAAACAAAATGAAGGAATTGTTCCACCAAAATACCTCAAGAAACAGCATTATTTCAAGAAAGCAGAACCAGAACATGGTGGTCATGAAGCACATGATGCTGCACACCACTAATTTTTTATTTTCCACTCTATTTTCTAATATATGTAATCAAGTAACTAAATATTTATAAACCAGTACTAATCATTCACCACTATATAGTAAGTCTTCAATAAGAAGGGGGTAATTAAATATGACAAGTACACAAGGAAATAATTTTACAGCAATAGACAGACGTAGTTCTAGTAATCCTACTACAGAACCAGCTAATCCTCCACCAATAGCAAGTCCTTTGGAGCACACAGTTGAATCACCTAATGGAAATAATGTTCAAGATTGTATAAGAATATTTGAAGATACGCATAATAAATTAAAATCTCATTTAACCACTTTTGATGTTGAGTTCATGAGAGCATATGTTTCTGCTGCAGATGCACATTTGAAAAATGATTTAGGCAACCATGATTATTCTCGTTTAGATGATTCAAGTATTAATTCTTTATTCAGCAAAAGTATAGTAGGTTCACTTGAAAGTTTAGCAAAAAAATATTTAGATACTGCTGATGGTGTTAGTTATGATCCTATTAAAAGAAGTATGGCATTTTCAGGAACATTTGGTATTACTCCTGATAAAATAATCTCAACAATTAGTCAATACGGAGCAAATTATACAACTTATACACATAATGGTTTAGGTAAGAACATTCACGATGATATGCAAAAAAGATTGCAGCCTTCAACAGTAGAACATTTTGTAAAAGATGATATAAGCAAAATAATTAAATATATGAAATTTGAAGAGAAAATAAATCCATTATTGATTGAATTAGATGAAGCAAAACAATTGTTGTTAACATATAAATCATATGATAACTCTCTTCCTGAGAAACTGATAAAAGATAAGCCTTATTATATAAAGAAGGAAGAGCATACAAATCATTGATGATAAAATCTTTAATTAATTTTTTCTTTTTATTTGCAATTTCAATTCAAAATGACATTTCTGTCCCACTTCTATCTATTCCTACACAATTATCTATATAAAACAGAATAATACCATCACTTTCTTATGCCAGCAATAGCACTAGAAACAAGAATAGCACAAGTAAACAATCCTCATCTCTTGCCAGAATATTTTCAAGTACAATACGATCCTCAAAACGGCATTTTAGCTAAAGAGAAATCTGATTATGGGAAAATCAATGACTTAGAAAGACAATTAGAAAAAGCAGGAATTCCACAATCAGCAAGAGGAGATATTAAACAAAACAATGACAGTATTGATTATTTCATCCAGCTGTACAGCAACTATGTTTCTTCAGGAAAACATGAGCAGTTTTCAGAGTGGTGCAGAAAAAATGGCTATGACACACCACAGCACCCAAAATTATATGCTGCATCTGAACAGCCAAGTGAAGCAGTTGCCTGGACAAATGGCAATAAGAACAACACAGTAATTGGAGTTAACAAATATCTTGAATCAAAACTGCGAGAATTCGCATCTAATTATGGATTATCAAAAGAAGAAGCAATTGAGATGGTCATTACACATGAATTGATGCATAATGTACAAAATAATTATGTTAAAAAGAATGGAAGAAGATATACAGAAGCAGACTGTGAAAAACAATTGTCTCGCTATTTCTTAGATATGATACAGCAAGCTAAGAATCCAGCTGAAAGACAGAAATACTGGAAGATGGCAAAAGCAGCAAATCAAAGATATAATAATAGAAGTTACAGCAATAAAACTGCTGCAAACAAACAACAATATAATATATCTTCTCAAAGAAAATAGATTAAGGTTTGTTTAATACTTGAACACAGATTCTATCAAATCTTTATAATTAGTATTTGCTAAGAATTCTAACCAGATGGAAGAATCTATTAACTTAGAACCTGTCACTTTTATCCCTCAGATCACTCATTATCCACTTTCGTGTTCTTTTTCCTAAGATACCAGCCATTGATGAAAAATTTACTCGTTCATTCGCAATTTTTCTGATAGTTTCATCATAGGACAAAGATGCTGTTTCTTCCTTTATTTTCTTTAATAAAAGCAATGTATGTTTGTTTACTTGAATTGTTGTTGGTATATAACTATATAAGCAATAGCTTATATATAATTGTTTTTATATAACAACCACACAATAACAAATGAGAACAATTAAATATTATTATCACATTCTTTCCATCCATGCTTACAGACATAATCAACAACTGTTGGAAAACTCTAAAATATAGTATAGCTGCTTTAGCTGCAACTTTTGCTATTAATATAAGTTCAGCAAAAGCTCATGAAATTCTTGTACATGAATGGATTACTGAACAAGCTGTTGAATATATCTGCCAAAAACCAGATTATAAAGAGATATGTGACGAAGTAAAACCAATGCTTGCAATCTTAAAAGAAGGTGTTGCAGATGAAGATGCATTATTTCCTTCAATGAATAAATCCACGGGTTACAATGGAAGTTGTAATGTTCCAGGAGACACAAGAACAAGATTCTTTTATCATTTTCTCCGTCCAATTGATGGCAAAGGTTATTTTAATTGGACACCAATTGCTTCACACCAGTTTGAAAATGTAATAATATGGGGGTTGGACAATAAGAATAATTTATGCGATTTTCAAGATTCTATTACATTATATCAATTAGATAAAAAACGATCTTATTTTGCATTAGCTCATGTTCTTCATCTTGTACAAGATGTTACATTACCTGAACACACTAATTTAGAAGCTCATGCATTTGTAGCTCCATATGGGATTATCACTATCAACCAATTTGGTTTTGAACATTATTGTGATATTATATTAAAGAAGGATAAAAGATTACCTTTACCAAATAAAGATGAACAATTTCATATACGTTCAATTAAAGATTATTTTGAACTTGGCTCTTTTATTGGTTACACGATCAATCGTTTTTCTGCAAATCTTAAAGATACAGAGATAAAAAAGAAAGGAGCAGAACTTGGAGTACTTGGAAAAATGTTTCCTTCATTACATTATCAAGGCCAATTAGTTGACATATTTAATTCTGGTTGGAGAATTGATGGCAATTATTGGAAACATGATTTAAATCCATATTTTGAAGGTATGTGGCGGGGCAGTTATGTATTATTAGATGATTGGTGGCAAATAAAAAGTTTTCCTCATCCACCTAACAATAAAGAGAAAGATGGCTGGTTTTATATTGAAGCTCCAATGCAGGCATTTCCAGAAATATTTAAGATTGGTTGGGTAAAAAAATTTACACCATTGCATACAATGGATGAGATAGAGCAATTATTTCAATCTGCAATAGAAACAGACAATCCATCACATTATACAACTGTTGCAAAATTCCCAACAAGAAAATCATTAGCTGAATTATTAGCAGATGAATTAGTTCCGCTAGCTATCCAGAATACTGCTGGAGCAATTATTTGGTATTGGCAGCAGGTACATAAAAGTTTTGAAGGTGATTATAGTGACCATAGTGTTAAAGTATCTGTCATAAAAAGAAATTTCGTTGTTCAGAATGTTACTAAAGAAGATCAATTATTTCCATTACAAATTGTTAGTAAAGATGGAATTCATGCAGATGTTCATCATTCTCCTGGTAAAGAAAAAATAATTTTTTTAAGAACCACAGATCCAATTATCCCAGGTATACTCAAGATATATAGTTCAACAAATAAAGAACTTTATTCAGGTGAATTTGTTTCCTTTTGTACTTTTTCAATTGCTGACTTATTACCAGGTGAACCTATGGAAATATTTTCCGATTGTCCTCCTGGCGGACCAGAAGGATCGAATTATATATCAATAGCTACTATAGATAGTAGTAAATTAATATCTAAGTTTAGTCAGGAATATTCAATAAGAGATAAAAAAGAGTCTTTACTTAGATTTAAAAGAGATAATAGTTCTAAATATTATAGAATAGAATTTACATATAGAGAAATTATAGATAATCCTGATGCTAAAATTGGGATTGAACGATTTAAAAATACACCTGAATTAACAAGAACATTTTTGTATGATGAAAAAGAAGGAAGATATAAAGAGCCTAAAAATACAGTGAATCATATAGATGACACAATTAAATCTGAAGATATTATTGCAAAAGTTGAAGAAGTAAAAATACAATCATTACCGCGATTTGAAGATGAAGAAAGTGTTGTTGATGTTACTAATACTGAAATATTTGATGTAAAAGTAATGGTTGTATATTCTATTATTAATGGAAAAAAGGAAAAACTGATTTTAACACCAGCAACTCCGCTTTTCGCAGATATTTGTGACAATCCAGGTGATGAAAGTATTAGAGAACAAAGAATTGTCACAGGGGGGATCCACGATGCAAATACTTATTTTGAGTTACAAATACGTGATAGTAAAGGAATAATCATCTCTAGAGTTAATGATAGAGTTAACAACACAAATGAAGCAAATTGGTCTGCATATTCTCTTGCAAACATTATTACTAATGACAAACAAAAAGAGATATTTGTATACAGTTATTTTAATGACTATGCTCAAGAAGAAGGAGGAGATTCTCATAGTATCACTATTTACAAATGTTTTGGAACAAATATTAAACCAATTTATAATGAAGTATTCTCTTCTGCAAGAACACACGATTTAAAGTCTAAACCATTACAACAAATAGTAAATATTACTTTTCCATCAGATAATCAAATGAAAGTTTTCTTCCGTTATTATGGTTATCATTATGGTTATCAAGGTGATTCTATGGAAGATTATGTTCCTTTAAAACAATTCAAAGGATTGTTTGAATATAATCCTCAACAAAGAATCTTTATAGAAAAAAGATAAATACACTATCTATATCCTCAATTAACCTGCCCTGCATTCACAATCACTTTATTCTCATTAGCATTTGGCTGCTGTGATATCAGATTTGAAGCTGTCTCATGATTTCCCCATGAATAACAATCATAACTGCCTAAACAAATAATAATATGTTCTTTCTTCAGCTCATACTCGCCTTTTCTCTGGTCAAATCGTATGCTTTGCTTGCTTTTGCTGTCAGAAAGCCCTTTATCATCAGTTAATGTAACTGTTATATCATAGATATCATCTGGTCCTTTTTTATTTTTCATCTGAGCTTGTTCATCAGCTTCAATCTTAAAAGCATAAAAGTTCAACTTTGAATGTTCAATCTTTCTGTTGCCATCAATTTTGATATTACATATTTTCTCTCCTGTTTTATTTTCATTTCTTGTAAATTCTTTTGTTGTTTTATCAAAGACAAATGTATCTGCACAATTGAATCCCTGATTTGTACCAGAACCTCGTATTGTAAATTCAAGTGTTGCAACTGCATTGCTGTCATCAATGATTGAAACACCCAATGGAATATCTCCTTCAGGATTAAAGAATTTGCCAACAGGTTCAAGGAATTCAACCATTGGCTTTGTATTCTGTACAGGATTAGCAGCTGTTAAATATTGCAGTTGTATTGACTGTTGTTGATTATTTTGCAGTGTATTATCATAGAGTATTGGTGTATCTCCTTTTGCATCTCCATTAGTATCCTGAAGCACATTGATTGTTACAGTTTTTCCAGCAGTAGTCACAAGTGTTAATTGCTGAACCTCAAATGGTACAAGCAATTCATTTTTATTAGTGATTAGTTTCAATTGTGGAATCTCTTGTGTGTTCAATTGAATAGTTGATTGCATTTGGAATGGTACTATTTGTACTTGTGTTATTTTGATATTTTTAACACTATCTAAAGGAATCTCTTTTCCTTGAAATTTGAAGATATCCCCTTCACGCAAACAAATAGTTTTACCATCATCTGTAATTCTTTCACTATCATCATTATCTTCCTTAATAGAATCACCTTTCATCTTTCCTTTTTTATATGCATTATATTTATTATATATTGCAGATTTATCAGGATGTTTTGCTTTATTAAATACATAACATTTAAAATTATCAGCATCAAACTTATTTCCATTTTTATCTATAACTTCTGCAGTTATTTCAACAGCTGCTGCATCTCCATTGCCTAATTCAAGCAGTAAATAATTATCCTTATAATCTACTGAATCAAATTTCTGAACATCAAATGCTTGAGCTGTTTGATGAGAAGATGGCCAGCGTAATCCTTGAGAACCAATTGCTTGCGATGTTCCTCCAATTGTATCAATCCAAAGCAAATATGTTTGTTCACTGCCATATGTATTTTGATTTGTCGGGATTGGATATTCAATTGACTGTCTGCCATCACTATAATCAACACGTATAAAAAACAGCTCCTTTTTAAACTCATTTCTTAATCTGACTAATGCATTCACATTATTGCCAATATAATATGTAGCTGCTTTTGGCGTCAATGTTGTTCCTCCATTTGCTGCGCTTTCTTTATAGAGTTCAATAATGCCGCCTTGATCCTGTAAGAATGTTAACCCTTGACAGCTAATTCCTTCTGTAATTGAAAACATACAACCAGCTGCCAAATCACCTTTTCTATTCACAGCTCTTTCTATTACTTTCTTCTCTATTTTATTACCAATTCTATAATTAACTTCAAGCACAACTTTATTGTACCACCATTGGCTGTTTGCAACAACAAACGGCAAGTTTTCATCAAAGATATCCTGTTTCTCAAAATGTCTTCTATAGCCTGGAATTTCTGTATATCTTGGCACAGCAGTTCCGCACAATTCCCCACCTTCATAATTTCTGTCGCATTCCAACCACATATTAACGTCAGTTGAACCGCCTGGAACAATTCCTAAATACACATTATAGCCAATGTTCATCTTACCAGTAAATGGATCATAACCATATGCTCTAGATTCACCTTCTAAGTGCACAATTGGAGCAACTTCTATTGATTCAACAACTTGATTTAATACATCTTCAAGCAATGACCAATCTAAAGTGATTGAGAATATACAGAACTTATTGATAAGTTGATCAGATGACAGACCAAATCTATCTTTCAAGATTCCACCATAACGTTGCGATAATCTTTCTTCAACAGAGGTAGATTTAGACTTATAATCTTTTACATCAGACCCTCCAAACAATCCACCAATCAATCCTCCACCCTGCGATGAAGAATGGAAAAGTGACTTTAATACAAGCTCTACAAAAATGTCACAGATAAATTGCGCTAATAATCTTTCACAATATCCTCCTCTTACTTCTCCAATCTGCGCTTGCTGTAAACATTTCCTAGCGCCTTGCATAATTCTCAGCAAATTTTCAAGATGACCTTTTATGCCAGGCAAACAGCCACATCTTACAGATGCCCATAATCCTTCAGGTGGATTGATTGGCGCAGCAGAACTTCCAAAACATTTTGTATCATCAAACTGAGGGCATTCTGAATTATAACAACCTACAAATTCTCCTGCTTTTGGCACACCAATCTCTTCCACAGGTTTTGGTGAACATTCAAATTGATCTTCATAAGTTGTTGTTGCTCCTCCAGCTTTAAATGAAGGAGAATCTTTGTTAAACTTAGTATATCTTATCAGTGTTTGATCTCCTGGCTTACAGCTTCTTTTAACTTGCTGTTCAAGACTATTTACTAAATTAATAGTAATCTCTTGCTGCCCAACTGGAACATGAATTGTATTTTTATCAACTAATCTACCGTTTTGTATAGGATAATATTCAACTTCATAGCCTTGTGTGCCATCTGCACCAATTGTTGTTGTAAAATAATTTGGAGCTTGCAATGGAGTATATCCAGTAGAGAATATAGTTTTATCATCACCAAATACTTTTGGATCATCTTTGTATTTTGCAATAAACTGTTCTTTTGAAATATAATAATCATTAGGTTCTGGTAATTTCTTATCATTCTTCAGTTGAAGATATTTGTCCTCATACTGTTTATTATTCTGTGTTAATGTAGCTTGTTCAGCAGCATCTAAATCCTTTCCTGTTACACCATTCTTCCACTTACCTTGTGCTTGGAAATCATCACAAACTGGAGGAGCTGCAGGACAAAGCACCCTATCGCAGATATAATACACTGTTTCTAATCCTTCATCAGATTCTCTGCATTGGCTTGGAACACCGCTGCTTCCATCTGCAACATTTGAGTCACTTGAACTATCAAATGCAGCAGACAGATAATGGAATGCAACAGCTGCGCCGCATGCAAGCAATGTATACATTGAAGCTTTTTTAGCAACATCAACAATATCTTGTGTTGTACTTATTGTTTTATCCAATACTTCAATTGATTTATTTATCATACTTGGCGTTAGCCATAAACTATAATCAATTGGTTTTTGAATACTAAATGAGATCATTGGAAATACTTCGCAGCTTGCTGCACCTGCTTGAGTATATTGACTTTGTAATGGTGCTTGCAGATTGCTTGGATTAGAGACAGAATTAACATTATAATTAATTTTTGCGTTTAGATAAACATTAATTTGATCTTTTAAATCATCAATCTTTCCATTATATTTTGAAAAAGTCAAAGGTATATAAATATATGCCTTTCCATTTATTGGATCATATTGACTTACTTTATAACTCTGAATTGAAACATATTTGTTGCCATCTTCCTGCGAGATTACTTCTCCAGTTTTGCCAAGCAACCCCTCTCTTACACTAATATCATCTTCAGTTACAATGATATTTCCTATTTTTGGCGAACCTGAACCAATATATTGTATTGGAATAAATGCGCTTGCTTGTAAACTTTGTGCAGTTAATTCTTTAGTATAAATATTAAACGGATATGCTTGTACTTCACCGAAATTAATTACCCAATCACTGCAGCCAGGATTATATTTGATTGTTTTTATCACTTCATGTGTATTTCCAGCATCATCAACTGCAAGGAACTGTATTTTATTTACTCCTGCTGCTTTCTGCAATCCTTGGAACATCGGCACTCTTACTATAAATGTTCCATCTTCTTCAGTATCAACCTCTTGTACTGTTCCAAAAATAATGCCAAATGGGTCAAGATTAGCTGAAACAACAGTTGATGGCAGCATATATTTATTAGAGACAAATGTTGTGCACTTGCCGACTCGATTTGTAAATTGTATATCATTACAACCTGTAAACTCTCCATAATTCGTGACATACAATTTTGTAAATGGCTCTGTCTGTCCTGTAACTGTCAAAAATTTAAAGTGTGTCTCAGAAGCAAACTGTGTCTCAAAAGTGATTGTTGGCGCTTTTTTATCCAATGTTACAAGCTGTTCAAAAAAGTTAATGTTCCCAGCTACATCTTTTGCCTGCACTTTCACTGTCTGATTATTCTGGCTTAATCCAATAACTTTTGAAAAGAATCCTGATTCATTGATTAAAGCAAAACCTTTGCTGGCATTATTGATAAATAATTCAACAATTGCATTTGGCTCTGATATTCCAGATATATTAAGATTAGAATTGCTAGTATATTTTGTAAATTGATTTACCTGAAGCTCAGGTTTTACAACATCAAGAAGTACAAAAAACTCAGCTTTGTCTTTCTTGCCTGCTTTATCCCATGACATAACTTGCACAAAATTATTGCCTTGAATATTATTATAATTAGCATATTGATTTAATTTAATCTCTTTTTTGAACTCTCCTGATTCAGTAAGTGTTGTGATCACTTGAGCAGTTTTCTGTTCATTGACAAAGATATACAATTTTGCTAGTGGCTTTGATTTACCACTGATATTTATAGTATAACTATTTGCTATTTTAGGCGCATCAATCAATGTCAAGAATGAGCCAAGTGAATCATTTGTTGTAAATGTAGAATAAGAAGAAACTGTTTCAGCTGCTTTTACCTTGAAATAATACATTGTTCCAGAAAGCAAGTTTTGCAGATTTACAGTATGCTGTTTTGTCTGCTGTACTTCTTTAACAGAACTTGAGAATAAATCATCAATACTGTATACAACCTCTCCAGCATTATCGAGATTAGTTTCCCATTCAATTATTGCAGAGTTTTTGCTTGCTGAAGATACCCTTATGTTTGTTATCTCAATACTTTCATTGCTTAATGTTGTAAAGCTCTGCAATTGACTTTCAAGATTATTTGATTTTATTTTATAATTATATTTTGTATTCTCATCAAGATTTATAAGAATAACTGAATGATTCTTAGTTAATTCAGAATCTGCTTGAATTAAATTCAATGAATTAGTTTTTCCATAAAGCACAGTACTGTTTGCATCTTCTGTTGTTATCCAATTGATAATTGCAGATGTTTTTGAGATATCTTGTACTTGCACAAACTTTATTTCTAATGGCTTCTTAATTGTTTTTACAAGCAATACTTCTGAATATGCAGACTCTTTGTTTTGATTGTCAATACAGCTTACTTGTATTTCATATTCAGTATCAGCTGCAAGCTCTTTGATTGTATATTCATTTGTTGAGGATTCAGCAATAGTTTTATCATCATCATTATTATTTGTATTCTCATTATTATCTGCATCAACAGCAACATTGACATAAATTTTATATTTTGCTGCCTTTGGATTCAATTGCCATGTTATTTGTATTTCATTAAAATTGATTTTTTTTGCAGTTAATTCTTTAGGTGGTGATAAAAGCGTTGAAAACTCTTTGAATGTTTCTAATGCAGTTGTTATAGTTCCATCACCTGATTCAACTTTATAAAAATACTTTGTACCTTGCTCAAGAGAATTAAGATTTACACTGTGCTGTAATTGAAAACCTGATGTATCTGGAATTGTTTTAAGCTTGTCAACAGTTTCTCCAAAATGCACTTTACCGTCAGATAATACATCTGTTGTCCAATTGATCTGGCTAGTTTTATCTGTTGGTGCTGCTGAAATTGAATCTGGATTGATTGTAAGTGCAAAAGCTACTGGAAATAAGACTATCAAACTAATAAGCCAGCAACTTATGAATCTTTTATATTTCATTGTTTATTCACATCTCTTTTCTACCAACTACTAACCTAATGTCAATCTTGGTTCAACATTATCTTTATTTTTATCCTCTGTTTGCTGCAGTTTTTTATATTGCTCTACTAAATTGCTTGATGATTGTGGAATCTTTCCAACAAAAAATAACACACCATTCCTGAATTGCACTTGCTCAAGTTCAGGCTGCCATGTATATGAAGCTTTGCCTACTATCTCATCATTTTCTACTAATTTAATATCAACATCATATGGTTCATTTGCAAGCATCAACTCGACTTTATTCTCATCATTAGGGAAATAAATTACTTTATCATATAAACGCTGTTTGTTTTTCAAAGTTATCAATACAGATTCTGTCGGCAATAGCTCTCTTTCAACAGTTTCTTCTGCGCCATATTTATTTTCTTCAAATACATGTACTCTTAATTTGAATTCCTTTAATTTAGTCATTGGAATATTCACAGCATAACCATTTGTTTCTGCACTTACTGTCTGATGCAGTTTCGCAGGAAGATATCCTTGCTTTTCAGCTGTAATAATTCCATTTTCGCAATCTGGAAATAATGCCTTTAGATAAGGGTCTGAACCAGTATAAACATCATTTATATCTTTAGGATAATTTGTTTTGCCAATTTCACATCTAAATTTGACACATTGATAGGAGATTGTAACATTGTTTAACAGCCCAGTAAAGATATTTTGTGATGCATCATATGCATAGATGATTAATGCATTTTTCTTATTTTGTTTTACTGCAGTTTTTGCAAATATCTGATTATTTTCTCCAACAATCATCTGTGTAATTGGCTCATTATCATTGCAATATTCTGTATTTGTTTCAGCATCATCTTCGCTTGGCCATGATGGAACTTCATTATACCTATCTGGCTCATTTCTTTTGATTAAGACAGGCGTTGCAAAGTAAAACACATTATTTGAATTATCTTTATCAATAATCTGGAATAACAAAGGATATTCTACTGAATATTTGTGATTGTATAGTTTTACACAAGCGAACACAAAATTAGACATTGTAAACTCTAATGGCTTAACTATTCCTTTTTTGTTAGGAGATACTTCAAGTTGAAGATTCCATTTTGGATTATATATTGTATTGACTTGCAAATCCTTATAATCATTTCCTTTCAATGAAACCCTATACTGCTTTTCATAATAATCATAACCTGTTGGTTGATATGCAGTATCTTCAAATGTCAAGAATTTAAAATTATGTACTAGCATATTCTTAACATAAGGAATCATACTGTTCACCGTCCATGTTCTATCGTCGCAAGTCATCTCAATACCAGCATATGGCAGATAGTCAGAGCTTGCAATCATATCATCTGTTAAGATTTCTAGAAAATTGTCTGTATTTTCTCTAAGCATAATCTCTTTTGCCAGCAAAAATAATTTTTTTATTTTTGTAGGCTGTTTAGTTGTTATCTTTGGGAATTTTATGACTGTATTTTTGTTTTTAGCTTTCACAGTTGTATCTAATTCTGAATCAATTATCATCTCTTGGTTATTTAGTTTCACTTTCGTTGTTATTTTTTTAATATCATTTATATCATATTGTTCTTTAAATGGTTCAAAATTATTAATGCACTGCAACGATTGTTCATTGATGTAGCTCTCGATGTAAAAAACAAATGATTGAATGCTTGGAGTCCTATCCTCTGTTTTGTAATACCACATCGGAACTTTAAATCCAGTTAAAATATATGCTTCAGGATCTTTTGTAATCTTTTTAGGCAATTCAATATATCCTCCCTGCATACTTGCTAAGAATATCGCTTGTGAAGCTGCATCTCTTATACATTTTTCAGCATATTTTTGAAGAGGAATGATTTCTTTTGGTATGAATATATCTTTTAGTATCAAACTTTCTTTAAGATAATAAAAAAGCCCTATAACTATCAAAAGAACTAGCCCTATAATAATAAATAACGTCACCATACCCCTTTTTTTCATTATACTACTTTTTGGAGATTTATTATTTATAAATTTTTAGTATTTGCGTACTCACTTTGTTCGTTCAGCAAATACTATAACATCAATACGAAAAGAAACAACTACGACTTTTGAATAACAGTATAGAGATAAAGTTTACACCACGTAGTGAATATTACAAAAAGTATGAGATAGATAATATAATAAACATAATCAGGCAGGAAGAACTGAAGCAGCAGCATAAGATTGAGCAGTATTATCAGGATTGCAATCATTAATATATAAGATATTAAAAGCTTATATAACCTTGCAATGCCAACTGAAAAAAAACATTTCACTGTTTTTCGCAATGACTTATGTATTGCTAACAGTGGATGCAATAGATTGATGCTATACAATGTTGCTGGATATAAAATTAACAGCAGCACTGTCACCTGATTCTGCTGATTGATCACTTTTATGATAGCATATCCAAGTAAAACAAACAAACATAATATTGTGATGTTCAATACTGAAAATTTGAGAAGTACTTTTATTGAATAACTTTCCCCTCTTACTTTATACCAGAAATAACTTTTCAAGAAAGTATAGAGTAAGAACAAACTGATTATCACAATCGCTGCATAGATAAAGAATCCATAATAAGTCTCTCTTATAAATGTAAATGTTGCCTGAATCTCATGAAAAGAAGCGCTTTGCATGCCATTAAGCATTTCTTTTACTCCGCGCAGAAAAACAAGTTTTGGATATACTACCCTTCCGATAAATGCAATTATTCCTAACAATAAGACATAATAGATTATATCAAGAAATACATAGAATATGAAATCTTTTCCCTGTTTAAAGCTTTGGATGAAAGCTGAGTTTTTTATATGCATTGAATTGTATGGTCTGTTGTAGTATATAAAAGTTAATATTTTTCTTAATCAAGAAGAAAGCCATGGAAAGATTTCTGTTGTTCCAATTTGGAAATGGCTGCTTGAAAAAATGGTTTAATATTATGTTTCAGCACTCAACACTTACAGTTTCATCAGCTTTGCCGTCTTTAAACTTTGTTCTGAACTTTCCTCTTACATAGAGAAACCATAGATTAATTGTTGTAAATGGATTTTTGTTGGTACTACAAACATTAGTTAGTTAGATGGGTTGTTATGTTGGTAAGAACTACAATCTGGCAATATAAACAATAAGATTTAAATAGTTACTTATTGTTGTCAATACAAACATGACACAATATAAACAAATATATTCATCAGCTGAATTTATTTACTTGAAGGAAGACTATACTTCAGCGACAATACTTTATTTTAAAGCTATTTTTGTCTCTCTTGATTCAATGATTCTTTCTCGCATAGGAAGAACACCTAAAGATCATACCGAACGATTCACTATTTTAAAAAAAGAATTTCCTGAATACTATAAACGATTGGATATCCTTTTTCAGATATACAGAGATACTTACACTAAGAAAATAGATAAAGAAACATGTGAGGAAATAAGAAATGAAGCGCGATATTTTGTTGAACAAGCTCAAAAAAGCAGCTAAAAATTCTTATGCAATAAATACAGAAATTGTTGATATAATTATTTATGGCTCTTTTGTAAAAGGGAAGGCTAATCCGAAAGATATTGATGTCTTGGTAATTTTTAATAGAACTATTGACAGGACAATTCTTCATGAGTTTAATGCCATTGCAAAGACCTATTCATCATTTATTGCAGATTTTCCAACTGAAAGTATATTTCATGAAGGATATAGTTTAGTTTACGAAAAAAGAATATCAGAACTATACCATTTTATTTCTGCTTACTTATTTCGCTATTCTTTAAAGAATAAGAATAAAACACAAAGGATGCAATTCTATTACGCATTATACGGAAGAAACTCAAAGGGTGTATTAGAAACAACAAAAAGTATTAAATTCTCAGATCAATGCATATTAACTCCTGTTTCTTATGCTGATGAGATTAAAGAATTTTTTGGAAATCAGTCAATAGAATATTTCTCTTTACCGATTATGTATCCTATTTCTTATGAAAATGCTAAAAGATTATCTGTAGATTAATCAGCACTCTACACTTCCAGTTTCATCAGCTTTGCCGTCTTTGAATTTTGTCCTGAACTTGCCTTTTGTTAATGTATTGCATGAATCTTCCTGATTTATTTTTACACAGATTTGATTAAACCTGCATGGACCATTATTGCAGTCAAATGTTGTCAATGAACCTGAATAATAATCACTGTATTGATCAATATTATAATCAGGAGCGCCATGCGCCTGCACTGCTCCTTGTTTTACAAATCCTCCTTCAAATGCTGATGTTTCTCCAGTGCATGAATTTTTAAGATAAATGGTATACTCAAAGTTGCCTATCAGCAACACTCTGGCAGTATACCTATACATTTCTGGAGTAACTTCTTCTTTTGTTCCTGACATCTTGATAATATTACTTTTGCCGCTCAATAATCCATCATAGATTGCATCAACAGGATCCTGCATACCATATCCAACAGGTGTTTTCCAGCTGTCAATCGCTCCACCTAATGCTCCAACTGATTCACCTTCTTTTTCATAATACTTTGCTCCGCACATTGCCATCAGAAAGTTTCTATTGCTGCCTATCCACATAAGATCTAACAGATTATTCACATAAGAACCAACAACTCTTTCAACTTCTGCTCTAAACGGCGCAGTTGCAATATTGACAGCATTCTTTAATCCTTCTGCAACAT
>JAGVYW010000023.1 GCA_018303075.1 Candidatus Woesearchaeota archaeon
AGAATAAATAAAGGTAATACTTACTAATATAAAAAATGTACTATTTTTTGTTTTCTCTTAAGAATCTTTTTAAATAACACAAACTTTCTATTCTCTTAAGTTGAGGTGGATAGTATGATAAGCATAATTGACTCAGTTGATACTACTAAAATATTATCAAATTATTTCAGTGAGAAAGCATTAATGTCTTCTCGTATATTTGTTGAAACCAAATATCTGCTTGCTTTATCGCAAGTTCATGGGATTGGTTTCAGAAAATTAACAAACAACGAAAAAGAATTGATCAGATCTTTGCATGATATCTCAACTGAGGATTATGCAATAATCAAAACAATTGAGACAAAAGGATTTGCTGGAGAAAAAAGAGGAAAGTCAATAACATTTGAAAGAACAGACCATGATGTTAAAGCAATGGAATATTTCCTGCGCTATCAATTGACAGGAACATCTCTAGAGGATTGCTTTAACAACAAAAATATCAAACTATTTTTAGACGAAGTATTTGTAGCTGCTATTGATAAAAGCCTTAAAACAAGCATTATCTCATCATTAATCTCAGACGAAAATACGCAATTAGTTGAATTAAGGGATAAGATTGCGAACTTTCAGCTTACTGCAAAATTAATGGGGGCAACTGGAACATTAGCTGCACATTATTTTGCTTTTCCAAAAGTTGATTGGCTCGAATTCAGCAAAAAGTTTGTTGAAAGCTTTGGCTTCAAGGCAAATTACCATGTGACACAAGTTGAGCCAAAAGATAGTCTTGCACGATTATTTATGTTAACTGCTTTAATGAATGAATCTCTGATAAGCAATAATAGAAAAGCAAACACCTATTTTCGCAAGGCAAACTCATTGTTTTATGCTTTTGCTGATAAGCTGCCTGTTTCAAGATTGCAGCGGGATTTAAGTGATTCAACTGTACAAAGAAACATTGGTGTTGCATTTAGTTATACATTGCTTGCATTAAAAGCATTGCGTGGAGAAGAATTTTCTTACTCCAAGCAGTCTTCCACATACGATACAATCTCACCATTAGCAGGACGATATTACAAAGATGTAAAAGATTTAGAGCAATTTTCTGATATAATCTCTGCAGTTACAGCTGCTTATATCCCAGCAATTGCTTTAGTCATTAGCCATCTCGATGCAAAAGCAAAAGAATATGCATTACTGCCAATGTTAGCTAGAACTCATGGACAAGCTGCAACACCAACAACTATTGGAAAAGAATATCGTGTTTTTGTTGAACGATTACAAGCAAAGATTGAAGAATTAAATAAAATCATTTTTCCAGCTTCTTCAGCAGGTTCTTCATTGAAGATTGCTGAAATAGTTCATATAATTGCATGCATTAATACAATTATAAAAGACCTTGCTGTTGACTTTTGGATTTACATCAAAGATGAATGGATCATGCAGAAAAATACAGGTACAGTTGGCTCATCTACAATGCCGCATAAGATTAATCCAATCTATTTCGAAAATGCAGAAGGCAATGTATGTGTTGCAAATGCATTATTATATGGAATTGCAAGCTATGATGAATCTGGCTGGAAAGAAGCATTAGGATACAGTCTATTGGCTGCAAAAAGCGTATTAAAAGGTCTAGAAAAAACAGCAGTAAATGAAACAAAGATTAGTACAGCATTGCATGAACATCCAGAAGTATTAGCTGAAGCATATCAAACTGAGTTAAGAAAACCTGAATATAAAATAGCAGATCCATATATTCTTATGAAACAATTCACTCAGGGAAAACAAGTCACGCTTCAATTATTACATGCATTTGTTGATAGTTTATCAATTCCTCAAGCAGCAAAAGAAAAACTGAAAGCATTGACTCCAGAACATTATATAGGTGTTGCTGCAGTATTGGCGGGTAGATGAGCAAAGCTTTATATAGGACAACTTAATCCATAATAATACTTATAATAGGATTAACCAGAGTGATGTACATGAGAAAACGAACAAATAAGAATGATAAATGGAAAAGCTATACTGGTGGAAGAAACAGAAAAGCAAGACCAAAAACCTTTAAGAATGAAGTTGCTGCACATGCTTATGCAAAAGAACAAGGTTTAAACAATTACAGCTTAGAAAACTTACGTAATGCCGACACTAAAGACAAGAAATATAGAATATTTCTGAGTTCGTAAACTCATTTAGTTCTAATCTATAATTTGTTAAAAATTGCTATTTTTAACAAATTATCCGCAAATATTAAATGGTATTACTCCTTTCATACTTAAGAAAACAACTACACCTGCTACAATAAATCCTAAGATAAAACCAATTACATAATATTGCAGATTAAAAAATAACATTCCTTGCGCTTTTTTGTTAAACATTAACATCACCTTTTTTAATAATCATCTATTAATTAATATATAAATGTGCCGAATTTTTATATTATTAATGATTTCTCTCTATAATTTCAAATCAATCTTTACAATATTTAACATAACATTGATTTTTTGGAGCATCTTCATGACTTAGTTCAAACAATTCCTTAGGATTTACCTCTAACATACCTAATTCTTCTGCTTTTCTTAAAACACGAATAGCTGCTAGTGTATAAATTTCTCAACTTGGCATTGTTGTCTCATTTTCCAAAACTAAGATTTTTTTTTGATATCTTCATAAACATATAAGCATTAATTGACAAACATAATTAACAATAGCTTCAATATTGGATTGCTGATCGAATGTATCACCAAACACATCGCTAACTACTTTGCAGCCAATATCTGTCAGTTTCCTATTTAAACTTGGAATAATATAATTCTTGAGATGATAAGTCACTCAAATCTAATCGCGCAATTACTGGTTTAATTGGAACAGTCATAAAATCATCTCATCTATTTTATTAACAACGATTATTTAGATTATACTCCTAATGATATGAAAATCATGAACATTTTTATTGCCTACTTTTACAAATTCCCCTTTAAGTTCATGACAGCGTTTTATCGTCGATTTAATCTCATTTATTTTTCTATTAATTTGATCTTGTTCTTTCTGCTGCAATAGATACTTCAGTTGTTTTACATCTTTGCTGTCTGTTTTCAATACAGCATGTTTAGCATTTGATAGTATCTTCTTTCTTTCAGAATGCAGTTTATGTAATTCTTTTTCCAATTCATTAATAATAGATTTATTATTTTCAATCAGACGAACTAATTTTACTTTAAGATAGAAATCTATAGATTCAATTGATTGTATCTGAAGATTTGCTTGATGCACTGTACTATGATAGACTCTTTGATTATACGCATTTGAATAATTACCCTCATCTTTATCTAAATCTCCTAATTTCTCAGCAATCATCCTATTGAGATCTCTGTTTGACAAAGACGAACGCATATATCCAACCTTTTTAGCAAGCAAAGTTCCAAATAGACCCATAAAATAAAATAATAAAGAAAGGAATTAATAAATGTTTAGTATTTGCGAACTCACTTCATTCGTTCAGTAAATACTATAATTCAAAATTACGAGAGAGATTACCTACGAAAATTTGATTACTTAACCAATTCCCTCAATTCTTCAGCTTTTTTTGCAGCTAAATCTACCATTGTAGAGATATCTTTCAAAGATAATGGCATACTTCCACCTTTTTGCAATGCGCAGATATTTCCATCTTGCATTGTAGTAACTGTTAATCGCGCATCAATATTGCTTTCTTCTTCAGAAACAGGATCAACAAAGATATAGCTGCCAGTTTTACATACAGTTACAGTAATTGGAATCTTTGTAATCTCAAGAGGAGTATCTGTTAATTCTTTATAATCAACTTCAATGCCATCAAAACTTGGGTATCGTGTATGTTTTACTGCTAAGATTGTTGCTAATGCAGCTGCATCTAATAAATTACCATCATCGTTCATAGTAATTATATCAACAGACACTGCCCAAACTTTTTCTCCTTTTTTTATGCATAATTTCTTAACATCAATTGCTTTACTTTCTCTTAATCCTCTATCAACAATACGAGCAAGCTCAATTGATTCAATTCCTGGAGGTCCTGATTCAAATCGCGCAGATGCCATTGGCAAAAATTCAGCATTAATCATTATTGCGCCATCTTCTGGTGTATCTGGAAATGGATTTGAAATAATCATCTTTACTCCAGCTAAAACTTCAGTATCTCCTATCTTTACTCGTGCAGAACCTTCTGCTGTTTTAGAGATATCAAGTTCAACTTCAATTTTTCTAAATTCTTCTAATCCTCTGCCATCTAATCTCATATTTTGCTGAAATGCTTTCATTAAATGTTGTTTAATAGTAGTATTTTGCATTATTTTCACCTGCATAATTATTTATTGATCATCTTTTATTGCATATTTCTCTTTAAGAGCTTTTTTTTGTATTTCAATAATTTGCGGAATAACAGTTCTTCCAAGCTCTAATGCTTGCATTAGCTCCTCTTTTGAGATTTCTCCATCCATTTGCAATAACGAAATTTCCTGTGTACTTGGAACAAGCGCAATTGGAATATCTGCAACAGGCCCATCTTCATAGGCTTCTTCATTATAATCAAGATCTACTAATATTTTATCATGGACTTTTCCAACTGATACAGCCGCTACAAGATCTTTCATTGGAATTCCAGCATCTGCTAAAGCCATAGAAGCTGCACAGATTCCAGCACATCTAGAACCTGCATCTGTCTGCGGCAGTTCAATAAAAACATCAATAACTGCATTAGGAAATTCACCTAGTTCAACAACTGGTGCTAATGCTTTTTCAGTTACAAGGGATATTTCTCTTGCTCTTCTGTTTGGTCCTGGTCTTACTCTTTCACCAATGCCTGAAAATGGCATCATACTATAATTACATCGTAAAATTCCTTTGCTTGGATCTTGCATAAATTTAGGATATAATTCTCTTGGTCCATATACAGCAGCATACGCTGATGTTTTTCCTATGCGAAAAAAAGCAGAGCCATCTGCATTTTTTATAACGCCAGCTTTTGCTTCTATTGGACGCAATTCATCCAATTTTCTTCCATCCAATCTTTGCGAATATCCCATTTTTTCACCCTGTTGCTTATATTATTTTTTGACAAAAATTTCTGCCAGAATTGCCTAAACTAGAGAATTTTGCAAAGCAAAATTCTCTACAATGCATATTGTTTTTTTTGCTCTTCAAGATACATTTTTATCTTATCAGTTAATCCTGAGATATGAGCTTCATTTTCAATTTTTCTTATTGCTTTAATTGCTACTACTTCATTTTTTGGTTCTCCTTCCATCCAAACAATTCCATTCTGTCCAACAACGATCTTACAATTAGTTGCATCTTTGATCATTGAAATCATTGACCCTTGTTTTCCAATAACCCTTGGTACTTTATTAGGATTCACTATAATTACTCTTCCACCTATCATTTTCTTTAGTCCTGGGGCTTTTGTAGTTAAGTCAATCAGTTTTTGTGAAGTGACATTGATTATTTTTGCAACTACATTATCGTCTAAATCAAATATCTTTGTAAGATCTGCTCCTCTATTGATAAATTCAGACGTTGCATCTTTGATTGATAAAAATGCAGAGTATGCAGAATTAGTTTCAATTCTCCATCCATTCAATGTTACATCAATTACTTTTCCTATGATAATATCATTAACTTTTGGCACATATTTTCCAGACAATGGAATCACTTTAATCGCACGGCCCTCAATATTAATAAGTCCAAGCCTTTCTGCTAAAATATAATCTCCTTTTCTATATGTCCATTGACCTGGAAGATAATCCATTCCCTGTGCTAATTCATCACCTGGAACTACAACATCTTTTTCTTTTATTAGTAATGCTGATTTATGAGTTGTCATATTTTCACCTTATTCGTTTTCTTTGTCTTTTCTTTTGATAGGCAATAATGGCTGCAATTTTTTGATTATTTCATCCAATTGCAGCTGCTCATCTTTGAGTTCATCTATCCTTATCTTACCTTCTTCCATAGCTAGCAAAATCCTCTGCACAGGATGTGGCAATTGTGTTTTTGGATCAACTGTTTTGCGATGAATCAACTCAACAATACGTTTTTGTTTCTTCTCTCGCAATTGTTCACGCAATTTTGCAGTTAATTGTAATTCCCCGTGCTCTATAATAATATTTGCAATCTCTAATACATTATCTGTCTTGAAAACATCAAATAATATATGTTCTCCTGCAATAACACCTTTTTTTGAATCAGTAAATACCTTTTCATAAGCAAGCAATTCATTGACATCTACATTATTAATATCATCATGCTGCTTGCTTTGCTTTGACAACATTGCTTTAAGTGCAAATGCTTTGTCGCAGTCAACAAGCACTTCAAATGTTTTTCCTGCTTTTTTCAATCGTGCTATTACAGCTTTGCTGACATCAATCATATTTGCACTCTTCTATATCAAAATAATCATTTACTTTTCTTTGCTTCATTCCTTCTTTTTAACTTTATTTCTTCTTTTTGACTTCATTAAATATTTGCAATAATTTGTCTTTTGTAACAAGTGTAAACATTTTTTCATCTGTTTTCAGATATACACAATCCAATCTGTCTACAGAAAAGTTTTGATCAACTACTTTTGTTAAAGCTCGTATTCCTAAACGCAATCCTTCTTCTATTGTAAGATTAGATGTATATTCTTTATGCAGCATTTCTTCTATTTCTGTTTCTCCTTCACCTATGACACTTGCCTTATATTGAAAGAAAATTCCAGTAGGATCTGTCTCAAACAATTTTGGACCATCTTTATCAATACCCGCAATCAGCAATGCTACACCAAAAGGACGTAATCCTCCTGATTGTGTACACATTTGTTTAAGGTCAGCAATATCCCTTACAATAGTTATCAAATCAACAGGATTATCATAAGTTACCCGATATTGCTGCGCTCTAATCTGCGCTCGTTCAATAAGTATTCTTGCATCGCTGATAATACCAGCAGCTGTTGCAGCAATATGATCATCAACTTGAAATATCTTTTCAACAGAATCAGGCACAACCAATGGATCAACTATACGCTTATCTGTAATAAGCAATACTCCATCCTTGCATACCATTCCTATTGCTGTAGATCCTTGCTTGACTGTTTTTTTAGCATATTCTACTTGCAATAGTCTTCCATCTGGACTAAACATTGTAATTGCTCTATCATAACCCATTACTTGATGCGACATTGGCTGCATTGTAAATCACCTTTAGCTCTTTTTCTTAATTTTTATTTTATTTATTTCTCATTTTTTAGGTTTATTAAGCTTATTTTACAAACATCTTTTTGCTTTATCTAATATTCCAGTTGATAACATACTTCTTATTATAACTTTTGTTTTTTCAATTTCATCGACCATGCAGAAACTTGCTCTCAGATAATTATCAAACCCATTATTGACCCTAAAAATACCTGCGCATGATGTACTGTTTGATACACTAAGTGGACTTAGATACTGCAATTGTGCTTGTGCATACTGCAGTTTTCCAACATACTGTAAAAAAGCATCTTTTACAGCTTTAGCTGCTAGATTAATTTGAATTTGCTGCTCAGCAAGCACTTCAAATGCAACATACCTTCGTTTTTCTAATTGTGACGGATATAAAGCTGCCATTGAAGCTAAAAGTACTTTTTTATCAGTATTTTTCTGTGTCTTAGTCTTCTTATTGAAACTTCTCATCATTTTACCCTATTGGCTTTTTTACCATATTGGTCTGTTTAATCTATGAGAAAATAGTATTTTCTCTTCCTTCTCTGTCAATCATATAGAGAAAAACTGATATTTATAAAGTTTCCGTTATCCAATCATCTTCACAACAATTTCTCTTTTTTCTTCCATTAATTTCCTTGATGTTGCCTCAAGATTCAATCGCAGCAATGGCTCTGTATTTGACATTCGTATATTAAACCACCAATTATCAAATTCCATTGTTATTCCATCAAGTTCAAATGTTTTAGATAGTGTCTCATCATGAGAGAAATTATCTTTTATTTTTTTAATAATACTATCTTTATCTTTTACAATAAAATTAATTTCTCCTGTATGAAAGTATTTCCTATATGGAGCAGCAATCTCAGATAATTTATTTTGTGATGATGAAAGTAGTTGCATAATGAGGGCAGTTGTTATAAAAGAGCTTTCAGCATAATAATTATCTTTATAATAAAAATGCCCTGACAACTCACCAGCAAAAATTGCATTATGTTCTCTCATTATTTTTTTGATGTTTGCATGCCCTACAGGGGTCATTATTGGAATTCCATATTGCTGCTCAATTGTTTCTTTTACAATATGAGAGCTTCGTAAATCATAAAGTATTGTTTGTTTCTGATTCTTAGAACTACTGCTTTTCACAGTATTTTTCTCAAGCAGAATTCTTGAAATCAATGCAGTTGTTAAATCACCTGAAATAATCTGCCCAATTTCATCTACAAAAAAACATCTATCAGCATCACCATCAAGAGCAACACCAAAATCAGCTTTATGCTTAATCACAGATTTCTGAAGATCAACAAGATTCTTTGGTTTTAATGGATCTGCTTCGTGATTTGGAAATGTAAAGTCAACATCACAAAACAATGGTATAAACTCAATTTCAAACTTTTTAAAAAGAAGTGAAAATTCATATGCCCCCATCCCATTTGCTGCATCAACAACTATCTTTAGTTTTCTATTGCTATCTATATATTGATTAACATAAAAAGCCATACTTTTTATATAATCATCAACAAACTCCTTTTTGATAATCTTGCCTTTTTGCTTTGCAGCAGGAAACACATTTTTTTCAACTAATTGCTCTATTTCTTTAATTCCTGTATTGCCTCCTATGGGCACCGTTGTATTTTTACAAAGCTTAAATCCATTATATTCCTTAGGATTATGAGATGCTGTAACCATAATACCATGTTTTACCTTCAGAAAACCAAGTGCAAAATAAAACATTGGTGTTGAACATAATCCAATATCAACTACAATCGCACCTTGTTCTGTAATTCCTTTGCTCAATGCAGAAAATATCGCAGGCGAGCTAATACGAGCATCCTTACCAACAAAAATCTCTTTTGCTTGTTGAGAAACAACAAAAGCTCTTCCTATTTTATAAGCAGTTTCTTCATTTAATTCAGAAGGATAAATACCACGAATATCATATGACTTAAAAATCCCCATTATCACCACCTCTTCAATTAAATTATTCAAAAATTGTGCAATTACAAGAGCGAATCACATCAACGCTGAACCAGGTTCCCAGCGCCCCAGTTTGTACCACAACAATATTTGAGCGAAAAACTAATTGAACGAAATAATACTGAGCCCTGTGTGGCTGTTATAGCCCTTTCCATTCAGCAATTGCTTTTTCATATCTTTCTAATGTTCCTGTATCAAACCACTGCCCCGAAAAAGGATAGCCATATAATTTTCCTGCTTGCGCAAGTCTTGGAAAAACATCTTTTTCAATAGAAACAGTTTCTTGATTTTCAGGAAGATATTTTAATACTTCTGGTTCCATTATATATAATCCTGAATTTATTAAATTAGATGGTGCGTCTTCTTTTTTAGGTTTTTCTATAAATTCTAATATCTTGCTTCCTTCAAGTCTTGCAACACCATATGCTGAAGGATCTTTCACAGTTGTCAATGCAATAGTTACAACTGCATTGTTTTTCTTATGAAAATAATACATCTCTTCTAAATCAATACTTTTTAATTCATCAGCATTGCACATGACAAAAGTATCAGTAAGATATTGTTTTGCAAGCTTCAAAGGTCCACCTGTGCCTAATGGTTTATCCTCTTCTAAATAAATTATATTAAGATCATGTCGTTTGCCATTGCCATAATAATCTTTAATTTTGTCGCCTTTATATCCAATAGATAGAAGCACATCTTTGATTCCAAACTTTTTAAAAAGTTCCATTGTATATTCTATTATTGGTTTTCCCTGCAAAGGAACAAGTGGTTTTGGAATTTCATGTGTTATTGGTTTTAATCTTGTACCCTTTCCGCCTGCTAAAATTAATCCAAGAATTGGCTTGTTTTTTCCAAGTGCTTTATACAGCATTAATTCAACAGCATGGCTTCTATTCTTTACTTTAATACCATCTATTCTCTTATCAACTTGTTCTAATAACTCTGTTTCCAATGTTAAAGTTACTCTTTCTTTCATAAAACATCACAAAAAATTACAAAATCATGCTGATATATAAATCTTTTGATTGGTATGATAAAGTATGATGATTTAGAAAGATTTATATAATAGTAATAAATAACTTCACTTACGTTCGATTATTTATAATATGATTTTATGGTAACGAGTTGTTAAAAATGCGATATCATCAAATAGGAATACCAAAGCAAGAAAAAAAACACAATAGTTTGTCTGTAAGCATTGCAGAAGCTGCAGCTATTTCCAGCGCAAAATTATATGGCAAAGGAGATAAGATTAAAGCAGATTATGCAGCAGTTGAATCTATGCGTTCTCGTTTTAATGCTGTTGATTTTGCTGGAAAAGTCGTTATTGGAGAAGGCGAGATCGATGAAGCCCCAATGCTTTTCACAGGAGAAAAAGTTGGTACAGGAAAAGGAGATAGATTTGATTTAGCAATTGATCCATTAGAATGTACAGATAGCGTAGCAAAAGGTTTGCTGAATGCAATCTCTGTCATTGCTGCAGCACCAGAAGGTGGATTATTATCATTACCAGACATGTACATGGACAAGATTGCAGTTGGTCCAAAAGCTGCTGGAAAAATATATCTTGATTCTCCAATTTCAGATAACATTTACAAAATTGCAGATGTTCTAAAAAAAGAAGTTGAAGAAGTAATAGTAGTAATTCTTGACAGACCAAGACATGATAAGATAGTAGAACAATTGAGAAAGATAGGAGCAAGAATTCGATTCATAACAGATGGTGATGTTTCAGGTGCTATTGCCCCGTCTTATGAAAATTCAGGCATTGACGTTCTTTTAGGTATTGGAAAATCAACTGAAGCAGTATTAGCTGCTGCTGCATTGCGATGTCTTGGTGGAGAGATCCAAGCGAGATTGATGCCTAAAGATGAAAAAGAAAAAGATCGTCTAAGAAACATGGGAGTTAATGATTTAAATAAAATATATTCCACAGATGATTTTGCAAGCTCTCCAAATACAATGTTTGTTGCAACAGGAGTAAGTGATGGACCATTGTTAAAAGGAGTACAATTCACCACAAAAGGAGCAATAACACATAGTGTTGTGATGCGTGCAAAAACAGGAACAATAAGATTTATCGAAGCGCATCATTTTCATAGCCATAAGCAAGAATAGAGAAAATGAACAAAGAATAAGACAAATATAAAGAATAAAATAGATAAAGAAGGTGAACAAAAAATGCCAAGTTATGAAACATATTATGATTGTAATTCATCTGAGCAATTTCTGCAGCTCATAAACAGCTGCTGCAAGCTTGATGAACAAAAAAATATTAAAAAGATTGCAGATGAAAGAAAGCTGCAGGAATCTGTAATTTTCACACTGCAATTTAACGCATCTGTAAATCAAAATCCTGAATTAAAAAAAGAAGCAATTTCTTGGATTAATAAGATTGCTTCTGCACTCAAGATTTTGCCAGAATCAAATTATAAATATTATCTTGATAAAAGCAAAGGCAATAATCAATTCATCACTACTCCAGCAATTAATCTAAGGATGCTTAGTTTTCACACGGCACGTGCTGCATTGCAGTCCCAGATAAACTTAAAGAACAATCACGTTATTTTTGAACTAGCATTATCAGAAAGAGATTACACTGATCAAAAGATGGATGAATTTTCTGCATTAGTAAAGGCTGCATATATCTCTATGGGATTAAAGAAGATAAAATTTTATATTCAGGGTGATCACTATCAAGTTGATCCTAAGAAATATTCTGAAAATTCTGAAAAAGAGATGCAGCGCATAAAAGATTTGATTAAAGAAGCTATTTGCAATGACGTGTACAATATTGACATAGATACTTCAAAATTTGAGACAGATAATCCTGCAAAAAGTGATAGAGAAAATCAATATATGAATGCAAAATTAACTGCTGAACTGCTTTTCTTTATACGAAAATTAGAAAATAAGATGAAACTTCCATGCACAATCAGTGTCGGAGGGGAAGTTGGAGAAGTAGGAGGAACAAACACAAAATATCCTCAGGTTAACGCTTATCTTGCAATGATTAAAGAGATGTTAGAAGAACATATCAAAAATTACACAACAACATCTGAAGAAAAACTAGAGATTAAAAAATTAGAAATTGAAAAAGTAAAAGGCTTAAGCAAAATCAGCATTAATGTTGGCTCTGCTCATGGCGGCCAGCTTGGACCAGACGGAAAACCATTGCCTGATGTGCCGTTAGATTTCGCTGCACATCACGATGTATATATGAATGGAGATGATCCATTAGCTCAAAGAAAACATGTTCTTTCAGTGCAGCATGGTGCTTCTACATTGCCAAAACATTATTTTCCATTATTCCCTGCAATGCACGTAGCAGAGATCCATCTTGCAACTGGCTTTCAGAATCTTACATGGAATGTACTTGAAAAGCATAATCCATTGCTGTACAACAAGATGAGATCTGCTGTTTTTGAGAAATATAGCAAACAAATAAGTGAACATAAGAACGAAGCAATTGGATTTGCAAAAGAATGCAAGCGTGTTACAAAATTTTTCAAGAGAGATCTTTTATTGATGGATTCACAAGTATTAAATCAGCTTGAAAAAGAATTACAGCAGGAATTTTCAGAGATAATGCATTCATTATACACGCTCCTTTTGCCAAAAGGAAACAATGCTGCAAAAGGAGATAAAGCAGATTAATTATCTACTTATTATTTAATTATTTATTTAACAACGAGGTTGAGAACAATGAAATTATATGCAGACACAGCAAATATTAATGACATAAAAAGATTAAATGAACTTGGAATTATTGACGGAGTTACAACAAATCCAAGTCTTGTTGCAAAAGAAGGAAGAGATTATAATGAAGTGATTAAAGAAATATGTAAGATAGTCAATGGACCAGTAAGTGCAGAAGTTTTGTCAATAACTACAAAAGAGATGGTGCTGGATGGAATTGCCTATTCAAAGCTTCATAAAAATGTAGTTGTGAAAATTCCAATGACAGCTGAAGGATTAAAAGCAACAAAAGAATTAAACGGCAAAGGAATAAAAGTAAATACAACATTAATATTTACACCATTGCAGGCACTGCTTGCTGCAAAAGCAGGCGCAGCTTATGTCAGCCCATTTATCGGAAGACTAGATGATATTTCACAAGATGGCATGCAGATTATTCAAGATATAGTTGAGATTTTCCAGAACTATGAGATTACTACAGAGATTATTGTTGCAAGTGTCAGAAATCCTTTGCACATCCGCGATGCTGCAATAATTGGAGCTGATATCTGCACCTGTCCACCAAATGTTCTTGAACAGATAATAAAACATCCTTTGACAGACATTGGATTAAAAAAATTTTTAGAAGATTGGGAGAAAAGCAGAAAGTAGATGTGTTAGAAGATAACAAAAAGTTCTAAAATCTACTTCCAATCTAATGAGGGTGAGAATATGATAAAGATAGGACTAATAGGTTATGGAACAATTGGAAAACGTGTTGCTGATGCAATCCTTTTACAGAAAGACATGGAATTAGTTGGTATAGCTGCTAACTCTTATAATTACAGAGTTGAAACAGCAGTGGAAAAAGGCATCCCTATTTATTCTAGTGATAAGAATACAGACACTAAATCAATCGATGACTTAAGAAACAATAAAATCAATACAAACGGCAATTTTAATGAATTGCTCGGAAAATTAGACATTATCGTTGATTGTACCCCAAAAAAGATAGGTAGATTAAACAAAGAACTCTACACAAAATTAGGAATTAAAGCTATTTACCAAGGTGGAGAAAAAGCAGATATTGGCCAAAGTTTTGTAGCACAATGCAATTATGCACAAGCAATAAACAAACAAAATATCCGTGTAGTAAGCTGTAATACAACAGGATTAGCAAGAACAATAAATGCAGTCAATCTAAAATACCCTATCAAACGGGTAAGAGCAACATTAATAAGAAGAGCTGCTGATCCGAGTGATTCAGACAAAGGCCCAATAAATTCTGTTGTTCCTTCATTTGAACTCCCGTCTCACCATGGCCCTGATGTAAGAACAGTGCTTCCTAATATAGAAGTCTTTACAACAGCAGTTGTTATCCCAACAACACTAATGCATATGCACACATTAAGTATTGATTTGATAGATGAAAGCAACAAACCTACAAAAGAAGATATATTAGAGATATTCAACTCGTCTACAAGAATAAGAGTTATAAAAACAAACGCACAGATTACATCAACTGCAGATATAATGGAATATGCAAAAGATTTAGGCAATAAACGAGGAGATATGATGGAAATCTGCGTCTGGGACAATGGCATTGGTGTTCATGGCAAAGAAATATTTTTCATGCAGGCAATCCATCAAGAGAGTGATGTTATTCCTGAGAATATTGATGCAATTAGAGCTGCAATTGGATTTGAAGATGCAGAAGAATCAATAAAGATGACAAATAAAAGTCTGGGATTGAAGTAAAGATGATATTATCAAATTGAATTTTAAAAGAAAAAAAACAAAGATTTTGTATGTCAAGAATATTTAATCCTACTTTATCCAATCTTTTCTTCTAAAGTATAAAAAAAGAAGTAATGTAGATAATGCCATCACCCCTAATGCAAAAAAATATCCATACTTCCACGTTAGCTCAGGCATATTAAAAGGTGAAGTTGTATCATGAAAATTCATTCCATAGATACTTGCAATTAATGTAGGTATCAAAATCAAAGAACCCCAAGCAGTCAATCGCTTGACTGTATGATTTAAATTGTTAGAGATCGTTGTCAAATAAATCTCAAGTGCTCCTGTTAATACATCTCGATAGGTTTCATTCATATCAATAAGTTGCACAATATCATTATAGATAAATCTATATTTGTCTATTTCACCTTTTTCAATTCTGGACAGATAACCTTTTTCAATATTAACAATAACTTCTCTATTTGCAGTTAATGCTTTATGTACATAAATAACATTTTTCTTAAAATTGAGAATCTGCTCTGTATGAGTTATCTTTGGATTTTTGACAATCTGCTCTTCAAGCAGATCTACATCCTCCTGTAATCTCTCAAGCAGATTAAAATAATCATTAGTTATTTCATCTAGCAAAGCAAATAGAAAATGACTTGGATTATCAAGCAGATTTAGGTGACCTTCCTTAATATGCTTTTCAACACGTTCTAATGCATCTATCTTTTCATTATGCAATGTTAGAATATTATTCGAACCAAACAAAAAGATACTAACAATTGTTCTTTTGATTGTATTATCTTTTATAATAGGTGCTGCAAACACAACAAGTGAGAAATTCTTCATCTCCAAAACATGCGGTCTTCCATCATCATGAAGATAAACCCTCAACCTATTTATAGGTAACTTTGTTTTCTTTACAAGCAAAGCTAATTCTTTCTCATCAGGTTTATAGCAGTCAATCCAATCAACATCTAATGATTTGATTTCATCAAATGTAGTCTGCCTAACCTTCCCCTCATGATTTTTTAATATTCGCAACATAGTAATTCCTTATACCTACTCATTTTTTTATCAGTTTGTTAACTTTTATAATAACTTTACTTAAACATTGCAATAATCAAGCCAATCAGAACAATAATATCTAAAACAAGGAAAATTCTATAGAATAATATTAATCTTGGTTTGACAAAACGTTGCTTTGCATAGACAATAGTCATTACAGCTATGAATAAAAAAACTAATGATTTTATTAAATTAGGAACAGAAAAAGAAGAGGTAATAAATTGAATGATGACAATAACTAAAATTAATCCTGATAAAAGATAAACATAATGTAATGATGCTTTCTGCATCTTGCTAAGCAGATTTGTTTGCGCAGCTTGTTGACCAGCAGGTGTTGTTGTAGTCTGTGCTGCAGTTTGAGAAGTTTGTTCTTGACTAGTTTGTTGCTGTGTCTGCTGTAATTGTTGTTCTGATTGCACTGTTTGCTGTCCAGATTGAACATCTGATTGAACTGTTTGTTGTTCAGATTGCTGTATAGGAACAGATGATTGCTGCGTTTGCTGTGATGATTGCTGTATTAAAGCAAATGCTTCCATTATTGTTTGCTCAGGATAATTATATTGCAATAACATCTGCTTAATCTGATCAAGAGAAAAACCTTTAGAAATCTCTTTATTAATATAATCTAATAATTGACTATCAACCATAAAGCTATAAAGAAAACAAAGAGGTATATAAATATTAGTTATTTTTTGAGAGTAGTAATATCCACCTTAAAAAATATTGAAGTCCTATTCATCGTTTTCTATCAGTTAGACTAAATATAGAAGCTGTATCATTAGGTATATTCTTAAAAAACAAGATAATAAGTATTCCTTCAGTCATTGCAAGTCTTTTTCTATGGATTGCTAATTCTAACAGAGTAAACACAACAAAAAAGCTTATTGTAATGATAATTATAACAAAATTCTGCTTGACAAACTCTGGCAATAACCAATACAGCAAGATAAGAACTGAGAAATTAATCAAATCATCTGCAAAACAATCGAATTTTGCTCCAAACTTAGATGTTTGATTTAATGCTCTTGCAGCAATGCCATCAAATGTATCAGACAATCCTGCAACAAGAAATAATACTAAAAACACAATTTTATTGCCAGTATAGGCAAAATAATATAAAAATGGCAGTAAAATAACACGAACAAGTGTAATTAAGTTAGGTATTTTTAAGAGTTCACTAAACCATTCTTGATATTTAACCATTTTCCCAAAAAATTAAATTATAATGATTTGTGAATCATTATAATTTTAGCGCTTTCTTGATTGCTCCTTCGTCAAAGCCAACAATGATTGTACCATTGATATCAATAACAGGCACACCCATCTGTCCTGATTTTTTTACCATTTCCTCTGCCTTTTCGTGGTTTCCAGCAACATTGATATCTTCAAATTCTACCTTATTCTTTTTCAGAAAATCAGTTGCTCTATGACACCATGGACATGTTGGTGTTGAATACACTATTACTTTATTTGCTTTTGCCATATAAATCACCTTTGAATATAAATCTTAAATCATTAATTTAGTAAAGATATATAAAACTTTCCTCAATCAAAACCTTAACTCATCACCAACTGAATAATTTACTTGATAATCTTTAGCTAATTCAATAATATACTGTGCTTTATTCTTCGGAAAATAAAACTTAAATGGTTTGAAGTTTCTTTTGATTTCAACAACTCTTTTATCTTTATCAAGAAACAGCACGTCAATAGGATAAAACACAAAAAACATATGCAACGATTCTTTTACCTCTTTATCAAAAACAAAAACAAGATTTTTTCTTTTTGAAAACATCAACCCTGAAGCTTTTGATAGACAAGATTTACAAAACAGTGCTTCTTCTGCAATTAAACAGTTTTTAGTTATGTTAAAAAGCATAAAAGAAAAGAAGTTCAGATGAATTTAAATAATTAATCTAATTAATCAAGAGTTATTATAATAATTATTATTTTTCAGCAGCACAAACTCCATCCTTACAACCATTTGGACATTCAAATACCATTTTTCTCGCCATTTCATTCTTATCGCAATAGAATTCATATAATCTATTGGGATATTGTTTTGCTGTGCTGCATAAATCTAATTCTGCAGATCCTGTTTTTGACACAGTAGTACCTTGTTCATAGAAGTTTTTGCCGCCATCACTATCCTTGCATCCACCAAGGAAATAATCAGTATATTCTAGAGATAATTGCGATTCTAGACTTGGCAATTGCTGTCCTGAACCTTGAGATGACTGTTGTTTAATTAACTGTTCTTCGCTGATTACAGTTGGAGCAATTATTTCTTTTGGAACATCAGACACTGCTTGCTGCTCAGCTTTTTGCAGCTGCTCAAATTGTTCTTCAGGAGCTATTGGAACTGCTTGTTCTGGTTCAACTATATCTTCATATGGAACATAATCACTTTGTTTTTCCTGCAATTGCAATGCTGCTTTCTCTCTTTGATTTGCATTAAGATTGATCACAAACAATATTGCAATAAACAAAAGTACAACAATTATAATCAAAAGAATATTTCTCTTATGATGCTGTGGCCTTTGCTTTGCTAGTTGATTCGTTTGGCTTGACTGCTGTTTTATCTGCTGCTCAAATTGTTTTAATTTCTGAGAATCATCTTTAGGCATTGCAACTGCTGTTTTAATCTCTTGCTTTTTTCCATGTTGTGCAAGTTTACTCTTGCTTAAATATCTCTTTTTTTTTGACATAATTATCTCTTTTATAGTCTATTATATTTTTTTAGAATAAAGTGATATATAAATGTTTAGAAAAAATGGGGCTGCAGGGATTTGAACCCTGATTTGCCGGTATCTTCAAGAATCGCTGAGTTTTGATCATCGCATTACGCTCATATAGTCAAGGCACCAAATAATCAAATATTTAGTGTGCCTTGACTATTTGCTGAAGCAAAGTAATGTTTGATAATTATTTGCTTCAGCTATATCTCCATTCTCACTGGAGCCGGCGATTCTAGCCAGGTTAAAATACAGCCCCTTCAATAAAGAATAAAGAAATAGTTTGTATTTATTAATCTTTTCACAAGAATTATCATTTTCTTCTTCGCACAATCCTTTTCTTAACAACTTCTTGCTCCTCATTAGTATTCTTTTCTATGTCGTCTTTTTCATTCTCTTCGTCGTCGCCAGCATCAGAATCTTTCTTTCTAAATATTAAGAACATAATAAATGCGATTAATACAATAACAGCAATAAGAATAAATAATAAATTTTGCTTAAACTTCAAAAGACTTTCTCGTTTGATAACATTCATGGTGATTTCCGGAGTATTTGCTTTTCCTCCGTTATTATCAACTGCTGTGAATATAATCTTACGGACACCTAAAAAATCAAGCTCTGGTTGTAATAACGCTACACCATTATTTATATTCACGCTGATATTCTCAACTGGAGTATTAGTAAAACTTAATGTATCATTATTTTTATCTTTAAAGTGTTTGCTGAGATTGATAAAATAAGGCTCATTCATATACAATGTTCTATTTGTAAATACAAGCATTGCTAGTTCTTTTTCTGTTAATGGTTTTTGCGTAAGATTCTTAATCTCGCTTTTATTGACGACAAAAGTGATATTTTTAACTACTTGTTTTTGCTGAGCCTGTTCTGAGAGAGTGATATTTTTTGTTTCATTTTTAGTAAGATTATTTCCTTGATCCTGCAAAAGTGGTGTCTGGATAAAAAATAGCAGTAATAATAGTAATAATACGATAAACAGCACGATAAACAATGGCAGATATCTTTGATACCAACTTTTATTTGATTCGCTAGCTTTTGATTGTTCTTCATCTTCAACTGCAATCACACGTTCATCTACTGGAGCTTCATCTTTTACTTGCTTCTTGCTCTTTGGAAACTCTTCTGCAGATTCAGCAACAGCTTCTTTTTTTGAAGATTGTTTAGGATAAAGATAATTGAAATATAACAAGATAAGCAATAATAACAACAATAAAAAAAACAAGAACAAGACTATAGATAATATCCATTTTCTATTCTTTTGCTGCTGCTGAGTTTGCTGTGATGTTTGATTAGTTTGGTTCTGAAACTTTTGTTGCATCACTGGTTCTAAAGTCTTAGTATCTATAATCTGAGTTTGATTCTTTTCATGTTTGCAATCAGCAACAGTAAGAGTGAATGGTGTCTTATATGTCATCTTGCCATACTGCAATGATGTAATTATATTGCTTTGATATACACCAATTGCTGAGAGAGATGGTGAAAAGAATAGATCAACCAATTGCTCTTGCTGTTCATAAAGCCAAAATGAATATTTCCTCAAAAATGAGTATTTATAGTTGTTCTGATTATCAACAACCATCCATGATTGTTTGTTTTCCAGATCAATTGTGAATTTATTTGGTATAGTTGTTGGATTTTTTATCTTAACAGGCAATAATGTAGTTGTATTTGCGCAGATAGCAAATGAGTTATCTTTCACAGAAACGCTTTTTCCAAGCTCAATGACTGGCTGATAACAGGTTTTATCAATTTGTAAATACAATGGCAGTTCTTGTACAGTTTCTGTTGATTGTGTTTTTACAGAAACTGTAAACGTATACGCTGATGAATATTCACAAGGTAATTTAACGTAAAAATATACACTTTTTTCTTCTTGCGGCAATAATAAGAGAGAATACTCAGATGCTTGATAATATTCTCTTGGTAGATCTAGTGAAAACGAGAATATATCTGCATATGAAGCAATATTTTTAACTTTTATTGCATAAATTGTTGGAGTACATGCACAATTTTTATATGCATTATTCCCAATATAAGATATCTGTAATGATGAACAAAGCACAGGTGTTATTTGCTGCAGAAGTTCTTTTTTATAGCCAGTATTTGTCTCTATTTGCGTTGCAAGCATGTATACCTTTGAATAATCACAAGGTATGTTTACATAATAAGCAATCTCCTGTTTTTCGCCTGCTTGTAAAACTGTTTGCCAAGGATTATGTGCAGTAAATACAGCTGCATCGCCACTTGTAATTATATTATAATGAGATGTCAATGTTCCTGTATTAGATAATGATAATGTACCAAGATATTGCGTGCATGCACATGTAGTGATATGTGATTGTGCAGTTGCAGAAAACTCTTCTTGTGCATCTACAAGAGGTATAAGTGTAAGAAAGACAGATAATAAGAATATGAAAACAAAAAGATAGAAAGAACATGGTTTGATTATTGAATAGATTGTTGAATAGAATGTTATCTCTTGATTATTACCTTTTTTTTTTGCCATCTATCGCTCCCCAACGGATAAATATGAAAATCTCAAAAAAGAAAGATTATAAAAAAATGTATAAAAAAATAAATTATCATTTATTTTTTTATTAGTAGTAAGTTTGTCCTTCTTCATCTTCCTTTTCTTCGTCATTGCCTCTTAATTTGTTAAAAGCAATGATTAATCCAAGGATAACTAACAATACAACTAAAACAATTAATCCAACTTCTAAGCCTCGTTTAACTGAAGCCCAATTGTCTGTCTTTTGTTGCCCAGGCATAATATTTGCTGTCATTGCAAATTGTTTTAATGTTTCACTGCCTGATGTAACAGTTACACTAAACATTTGTTGTCCTGCATTTGCTGTTTCTAGTGAAGTAACATAAACATAAGCTGTTTTTGATTCTCCGCCGTTTAATACAACAACATTTGATGGACTTACGCTAACTTTTGCCCAGCTTGAATAACCATCAACACTTACTACATATGTTTTTGATTCTTTTCCTGCATTTGTTAATGTTATTGGGTAGATTGCACCTGCTGTTCCTTTAACAACATCTTGAGTAGTTGAACCAACTGTTAAAACTGTTTTTTCTTCAGTTTTTGTTGAGGTTGGACAATCTCCGCTTTCTAATACTGTAATTTGTCTTGATGTAGTAACTTTTTCGTCGCCATCTCTGTATGTAACTGTAACATAAGCGTCGTATGTTCCTGCTTTAGAACATTTTGGCACTAATAACCATAATTCTTCGCTTAATGTTGATTCATCATCATTTAATTCTTCTACATAATCTGATGCTGAAATACCTAACCCAGGTACATCAACTGTTACTTTTAATCCTTTATCATCGTCTTTTTCACCAATGTTTCTTACACGTACAGTTGTCAAGATGCTTCTTCCAGCTTGTACTGTGTTTGAAGGTGAAAATAATACATCTGTTATAACCATTGCATGAGATTCAGCGTCCATATTTAAGAGATATTTCTGTGTAAATGAACCTTGTTTTGTGTAAAAGTTAACAAACAAAGTATATTCTCCTTTGTCTAATTTGTAAGGTAAGTTTAATTCAAAACTTTGTGTTTTCTTTGTGTTTGCTTTAACATTCATTGTTGAAGATGAGGAATCAATTATTTTATCCTTTTGGTCATATCCTCGTAAGGAAACTTCAAGCTCTAAATCACTAATGTCTTGTGCAGCTGTAAATCTTACTACAACATCTACTTTTTGATTTCTGTCGAAACTGTCTACAACAGCATCTTCAGTTAATTCATTGTCGTTAAATCTTACTTCATTAACAACAATTGGTAATTCATCATCTTTGTCGATGACCAATGCGCCTGCACTTGTTACTACCATTAGTGATACTAATAGTAACATTAAAACACTTAATACATTTTTTATAGCTTTCATGTTGCTTGACCCCCTCATGTTCAACTAAATTATAATATATATCCTGTATATTTTTGATTTATCTCTGATCTAATTGATCGAGATTTCGTCGTTAAAACTAAAACCCTTATCAAGTGGTGTTAATTATTAACCATTAGTAAGTGGAAAATAATACCATATATATAAAGGTTTCGGTTTTGTCGCCTCTTTTTAGTGTACAAAAAATTTATCATTGAAAAAAAGATAAAAATTTTTAACGAATTAATTAACTGTTATTTGACGGAATTTTATTCTATGTACATCCTCGTCATGATTGCCAACATTATCGCCATGCACTGTTGCCATTATATCATAAACACCTGGCATTGCATCAGCAGGCAACTGCAGATAAACAGTTTCAACAAAATCTGCTCCTTCATTGATATCAACTGGACCTATTGTTCTTCTCACACCTAATTCAGGAATTGTTACTGCAATTCTTGCATTTTGCATTTCATTATCTCCGTCATTATAAAAATCAACTAAAACAGCAACAATATCTCCTGGAGAATATTCTTCTCCTGTCAATAATTGTAATCTGTTCCAATCAACAACATCTCGTGAAGTAACACTTTTTCCTTGCCCTTCTGCATCTGCATCAATAGCAGTAACTGTAACACTTTTTGTAAACACACCACAAGTTCCTGCATTAACTGTCAAAACTGCTGTGTATTTTCCTGGATTCTGATAAATATGTGTTGCAGCAAAATTTTTGCTTTCTTCAACAAATACATGATTACTTCCGTCGCCAAAATCTAAATCTGATGTAAATACACATGTGCTTGTAGTTCCTTCTGTTGAAAATATTACAATCAATGGTGCTTTTCCTTCAGTTGGAGACGCTGTCAAAACAACAGTTGTTTCTTGTGTAGTTTTTTCTTTGACTTCAATAACTAATGAATCAGTTGCAGTATTTTGTGCTTCATCAACAACAGTTAATACAACTGTATATTTTCCAGCAGTTGCAAATGTATGTGCAGGATTTGCTTGATTAGCAACAACACCCGCATCAACACCGTCGCCAAAGTTCCATAAATAAGTTATTTCTCCAACTTGATTTGATACATATGAAGTAAATTGTACAGCTAATGGAGCTTCTCCTGATGTTTTGTCTGCAGTGATTGCTGCAGCTAATGGCTGAGTTGCATTTCCTTCGCCAACTACAGTAACAATAACTTCTTGTTTATCTGCATCTCCATCAAGATCTCGAAGTGATAATGTGATTGTATCAGCGCCTTCTTTGATTGGAAGGATTGTTAACATCTTGCCAACAACTGAAGCTGTAAACAAAGTTTGATCTACTCCAGAAACACCCCATAATAAATCATCTCCTGAATCTTCTAAGTCTGATTCATAAGGTGATAAATCAAATGTAAATGCTTGCTGTTTTTGCACAGTCATGTCTGGAATTTCTCCAACTATTTTTGGAGGATTGTTTAAGATGCTTAATTCAACTTTTGCTTCAACACCTTTATTCTCTTTAAAGTTAAAAGCAAATGTGAATACATGACTGTTGCCTTTGAAATCATGCGTCAAAGGAATTGCTGGTAAATTAAAGTAAAAATATCCATCATTTAATTTCTGGAATTCGCTAAGATCTGCAAATCCTCCTGGTGGACTTACTAATGTTGCTTTTGTTACTAAATCTGGATTTATAATCAATTGATTATTATCTGTCTTGTCAACTACCTGGAATTTTATGTAAAATCCTTCTCCTCTATAATATACATTGTCTTGTATGTCAAGTTTCATATTCTCAATTGAATTATAGATGCCTAAGTTAACAATATCATATGCATGATCCAATACATTATATGTAAATTTCAGTTTCTGTGAAAGGTCAAATAATGTTTTGTAAATGTTCCAATCTTATCAGCAATATACTCAACTGCACATCCACCATTAATATCTGTGGTACATTCGCCAATTTTATTTTTCGAATCATCAAATAATAAGCTTACAACAGCTCCAACAACTGGCTTGTTTGTTTTTAAGTCTTTAACTTTAATGCCGCAGACTTGTTCTTTGCCGACAATAACATTTTCAAAGCATTGCAATGAAGTAATTTCGATTCCATTAACCAATTCAAGTTGTGTTATTGAGATTGTCTTTACAACACTTGCTGAAAGATGTTCAGCTGTATTCTTCTCTGTAACTGTTAATTTTACTTGATGTTCTCCAAATGTTGTAAACTTATAAGTAGGATTCTTTTCTGTTGAATCAACACTGCCGTCATTCTCAAAATCCCATGCATAAGTTAATTCATCACCATCTGCATCACTTGCTTTTTCTGTAAATTGAACTTCAGTAAATGCTTTTGGATTTAATGGTGAATAAACAAAATCAGCAACAGGTTGATGATTTACTGGTTGTGGTTGATCTTTGATTGTATCTTTAACTGCAATTGTGATTGTTTTCTTAACTACTTTTGCTGCATCGCCATCTTGTATTGGACCATCTGTTGCAGTAAGTGTTAATTGATAATTTTGTCCACCTTGAGTTTTAGTAGGTTTCCAAGTAAACTTTTTTGTTTGCAATTTTTGAGCATCATTTGTTGTAACATCTTGTGTAGTCATTCCTGCTGGAAGATTACCTTCGACTGTAAGAAACAATGTATCAGCAAATACTGCATCGCCTCCATTATTTGCTAATGCTGTAAACTCTAATGTTACTTCTTCATCAACAGTTTGATCTTCTGTTGTAATGACAGGATCTGCCATATTATCGTCACAAACATCTCCTAAAGCATCTTCGCCAACATCTAACTGATTGTTGTTGTTAAGATCATGCCAATCAGTATTTGCTTGGTTCATATTAGAGTTATAAGGACAATTATCAATATCATCATCGATAAAATCCCCATCATTATCATTGCCTAATGCAGTTGTTAATGGTACAACTATTAATGATAGTAATAAAAACATTGTAAATAATTTTGAAATCATTAATTTGTTTTTCATATTTATTCACCTATTTTAGCAGGACTTTTTTGCAAAAGACCATTTCTTTTGTATTGTTCTTCAACTTTTTGACAAACTTGATTTATCCTATCACTAAAAGTATTAATAGTAGTTAATGCACCAGATAATATTATATTTTTTTTTCTTGCTTCTGAAAGTGTTGATCTTGCATAATCACACAAACTTAAGTCAGTAGTTAACTCATCAGATGTAAGTACAAATCCACTATTTGCTAATTCTGAAGCAGACATTGATAAAATATCATCCATCTTTACCATAAATGCTGCACGTTTACTATTATAATCATTGACAGAAAGTTTAGACATACCTCGAACTTTTCTTGCTAATTGATTGTAAACTTTAAATGGATCTTGATTTCCATAAACTGCTGCTTTTTCATAACGAATTGTTGATGAAATATCTTGTGATTCAGGAATTGATCTTTGTTGTGAATCTGGAGTTGATTGTTGTCTTGTTTTAGGAGTTGATTTATTTTCAACTTTCTCTACTAAACTATCTCTGCCAGAATAATCTCTATCTCCACCAAGTCCTAGACGAAAACAAAGTGAATGTTTACTAACATCTCTGCTTCTTTCAATAAAATCAGCTCCAACAATGCTTGGTTCTGCTGAACTTCCTTTTCCACAATATCCTACTCCAAATCGTTGTGCTGGATATAATAAAACAGAAGCATCCCAACTAAGTGTTGATACATCTTCTGTAGCTGTTGGATTTGATACAGTGCCATTGCTTAAAGTATACAATACACCTCCTTCAACAACAACCAATCGTGAATTAAATGCAGCTGAAAATCCTAATTTACCAACTATCCCAGTTGCGTCGTGTTTATCACCATAATAATGCGGTCCTGCAAATAGACGAAGCAATCCATTTATGTCAGCATTGCCAACCATAAATTCAAATCCAGCATTTGCTCCAAAGGTGTATTGTGTTGAACTTTCATTTAACGGAAATCCTTGCTTTAATCCTGGTTTCTGAATAATACCATTTACGCTGACATACGTTAAATCAACAACTGTTTCAAGAAAAGCTTTAACGTGATTAGTTCCTAATTTTGCTTCTACTCCAAGAGCAAGTAACATATGGTAAACAAATGCATCCATATCTCCTACATCATTTCCATTGATTGTATGTTGACCTTCTGGAAATCCAAAATCTAATTGTAATCGTCCTAGAACATTCCAATATTCATGAGCTGGCACAACAAGTCTTGGAATGCCTAGACTAAAATTAAATCCAGATTGATCATACAATGAAGATTGATTTGCAGGTGCTGGAAGATTTAGTTTTTCAGCATCATTTAATAAAACGCCGCCAAGATCTAATTGAAGATCAAGTCTTTCAAAAATAGGTTTTGATGAAGCTTGTCCTGGAACAACTCTCTCAACAACTTTTTCAGGAACTGCTTTTACATCAAATTCAGGAGTTGAAACAATTGGTTTATTATCTAAATCATATAATGTAAACTGTCTTTTTCCAACTGTATCTAATGTTACTTCAGTTGGAACTGCTGTTTCACCAGCATCTTTTGCGCTATTGCCATTCACATCAAGCCATGCTCCAGCAGGAACATCTCCATTTACAGTTAATTTTAATTTTTGACCTTGATAATAATCAATAGGTGTTGCACTAATAGTTGGATCTGTTAAAAGAATTGCAATTGGACTTAACTTCTGCTTATTCTGTGGTGGTTTAGCTGCAGACATATCTGGTGCTCCAGCTAATCCAATTGTTCCTGCTAAAATGCTTGCTAAAGTTTTTCTTAACCCCATGATAAATTCCCCCCAACTATCATTTTAATTATATTAATTATCTTTTACTTCCATAACATCCAATATGAAATCGTCCTGCATTTCTCCATGTACCTGTTGCTTTGTTTGCGTCTATTTGTCTATTTGCAAATCGTATTGCATAAGATTCCATTACTCTAAATGCAAAACCTCTTCTTTCTGCAGTTTCGCCAGCATAACGCTTTTCAACTGCAGACCGTCCATGTGCTTTAACTTGAACAACAAAGTCTTGTTCTGAAGTATATTTAATTTTTGTAGGCAATCCATCACAGAAAACACCTTCTGTTGAATGTTTTAATTTTGGTTTACTCCCTTGTGTTAGCACTGCAACTTGTTCAGGTCTTCCTAATGCATCACACGCAGAATAAAGAGATGCTACCAAATCTGAATGTGTAGTACTTGTAATAATTTTATCTTGTAATTGTTTAACAATATATCCAACAACTGCACCATGATCAACAAGTTCTGGATGTTCAGCAGTATATTTTCTTACTTTGTCAGGATTATCAGTTAAATACTTGTCAACAGCTTCTTTTAATTTCTCAGGTGGAATCATTGCAGCAATTTTTTTTTGTAAATCACTTTTTTCTGTTTCTATATCTGTGTTTGTTTTATTTACATCAGCTAGTTCACTTTCTAAACTAGTTTTTACTGCTCTTGCGTCTGCTAATTCTTTACCAGCAACTGCTAATCTTCTGTCATAATCAACTTTCAATGCATTTTTCTCATCTATTGCTGTCTGCGCTGCTAATTCTGCATCATCTGATCTGTTAGAATTTGAAAATGCTAAATAACCCAAAACAGCTGCAACTGTTGAAGCTCCAACTAACCCCCAAACTAAAGGAGCATTTTTTCCTTTATTTGCTAATGGTTGCTCTGTAGCAGTAGTAGTAGTCTGTTTCTTTAAACTTGCATTATTTCCTTCCAATTGTACAACATAATCTGTTACACCTTTGTGCAATGCTCGTAAATCTTCAGGTGTTTTTCTATTTGGCACAACTACAGTTCCTGTAGATGTTGCACCTTTTGAAACGTTGATATCACTATGAGCTTCAACAAATTTTTTCATATCAGCTGTTATTTGATCATATTCACCTGCAACTGTTTCTCGTGGTGTATATCGAGTTTTAATTAAATCATTCAATCGTATAACTTCAGCAGTATAAAATTTTGCAATTCGAACTAATTCAGAAATTTTTATATCTAAATTAGCTGGAGTTTTGTTTGGTGTAATAGTTGTAGAAAGGACATAACCAGCTCTTGTTCTATCTGCTAAATACCCATCAATCATATCATGCAATTTTTCATATTCTTTATCATATTCTTTAATAATTGCATTTGCGTCTCCTATTTCTATTTTTCTGCCTATTTCTGCCATTACTTTTTTTCTGTCAAGATTATCTCGAGCAATAACTAAAGCTCTAATTTTAGTATCTAAATCTGCTGCATCTGCTGGAGTTGCACCATCAACTTGAACTGCTTGATATGCTTTTATTTGTTTATCTAATTCTATACCTATTTCATTAACATGTATATCAAGAGTTTTATATGCATCAGCTAGGTCTTTTTCTAGAGCTTCTAAATCAGCAAATGCTGCATCCCTTGCTTCAGATGCTGCATCTTTCTCTCCTTTTGCTATAGTTTTTGCTGTCTTTTCTGCATTTCTATCAACAACAAGTGCTTTAATTAATTTAGATAATCCATCTGGAGTACCTTCTGTATTTTTATTGCCATCAACTTCTAAAGCGTTATATTGTTTAACAATTTCTTTAGCAGCGTCTATTTCTTGTAAATATTTATCTATACCATCTTGTTCAGCATAAGCTTGTTGATCACGCATATATTGTTGCCAATATTGTTCTTGTTCAGCATAAACTCGTTGATAACGCCTATCTATTTCTTGTTCAGCAACTGTCAGATTTTCATAATCATCAAGAGCTACTGTTGATTGATCTACTTGAATAGCTAGTGCTGCAGGAACTTCCAAAGGTGCTACAGGAGCTACTACTTCTGAAGCTGCTAGAGCATCTAGAATTGGTGATGCAGGAGCTACTACTTCTGAAGCTGCTAGAGCATCTAGAATTGGTGATACAGGAGCTACTACTTCTGAAGCTGCTAGAGCATCTAGAATTGGTGATGCAGGAGCTACTACTTCTGAAACTGATAGAGCATCTAGAATTGGTGATACAGGAGCTACTACTTCTGAAACTGATGGAGCATCTGGAACTTGTGTTGCGGGAGCTACTACTTCTGAAACTGATGGAGTATCTGGAACTTGTGTTGCAGGAACTACTTCTGGAGCTGCTGCTGACACTTCTGCTAGAACTGCTGGAACTACTTCTGCTGCATCTGTTAGAGTAGCTGGTATTAATGAAGTATCTGGAACTTGTACTGCAGGAGCTGCTACTTCTGGTAATACTTCTGCTGGAGCTACTTCAGTACCAAAAATACCACTAGAATCACCTGCACCATTAAAATCATCTTCCTTCTTGCCCACCATGATTATACCCCCCAAAATCCGTTGCATAAATTTGATGAAACCAATTAATTATTGATGTCATCACTACGAAATAGACATTTAATAAACGGAGAAAACTGTTGCTATATATAAATATTGTTATTTTGTTACTATTCTCGAGTTCACTTTTTCAAGAAGCAAAAGAACTTTTTCAGCAAATGATTGATCTAATTTAGCGCCGTAATATAATATTCTATTTCTATAATAACGTAAAGAATCTGCTAATTCAATTTCAGCCTCTGAAAAAACAAGCTCTCTCATATAGGCAACTTCTGCTTCATGAGCACCAATTCCAGATGAATTATAACCTTCTTCTGCCATCTTTGATCGAATTCTTTCCATAATTGCAACGTATGCATTTTTGATGATATGATTTGCAGTTTTATCAGATACGCCTGCTGATTTTATAAACAGTTGAAGCATATCATACGATTCATTTGAATTTTCAAGAAGAAACTTTGCTTTGTAAAACTATAATAGTGAACACCTATCCCACAGCCAATAGGCATGGTGGCATTACGGTGTTCAAAAATAATCAAAAAGATACTAATGTTCTTTGACCGTTGATAGAATATTTTTGCTTGTCAAGATATCGAAGATAAACATCCATATTTCCTACACCTCGAATATCATATGCTCGACTCCATAAACCAG
>JAGVYW010000024.1 GCA_018303075.1 Candidatus Woesearchaeota archaeon
CCTGTAACTATTAACATCGTACGGATCATACCTGTTAAGTCATCTGATATTTGTGCACCCCAGATGATACGTGCATCTTCACTGAGTTTTTTTGAAACAGTCTCTACAATTTTTCTTGCTTCGTCTAATGTCATATCAGGACCACCAGCAACATTGATTAAAGCGCCGTTTGCACCTGCTATGTCTACATCTAATAATGGATTATTAATCGCTTTTTCAACAGATTCTGCTGCTCTATTTTCAGTGTCAGATTCACCAACGCCAATCAAAGCAACTCCTCCATTACCCATTACTGCACGAATATCTGCAAAATCAAGGTTTACTAGACCTGCTTTTGTAACAAGTTCTGCAATACCTTTCACAGCATTTGTTAATATTTCATCTGCAACTTTAAATGCAGTGTGCAGTGGTAAGTCTGGAGCAATCTCCAATAATTTATCATTAGGAATGACTATTAATGTATCAACATTTTGTTCTAATTTTTCTAAGCCTATTACTGCATTTTCATATCTTCTATGACCTTCCATTGAAAAAGGCATTGTTACAATTGCTACAGTTAATGCACCCATTTTCTTTGCTATTTCAGCAATAACTGGAGCTGATCCTGTGCCAGTACCTCCTCCTAATCCACATGTGATAAATACCATGTCTGCTCCTACAAGAGCTTCTTTTACTTCGTGTTCGCTTTCTCTTGTAGCTTCTTCACCAATTTTTGGAATTGAGCCTGCGCCCAAGCCTGATGTTAATTCTTTGCCTAATAAAATCTTTTTTTCTGAAGTAGTATATAATAAATCTTGAGCATCTGTGTTGCATGCAATAGTTTCAGCCCCAACAATACCAACTTCAGCAATTCTGTTGATAGTATTGTTTCCTCCGCCGCCTGTACCAACAACTTTAATTGTTGAGCGTTGTTTTGCAATCATCTTTTCAAGTTCAGCATCAATATTTGCAGTTTTTTCAGATCTTTTGAATGTTTGTTCTGACTTTAATCCATGAATCTTATGATCTTCTTCTTTTTTCTGCGATACTAATGATGATGCTGTTGCTGAGTATGATGTCGTCTCTTTTTTCATCTTTTGTTGTTCATCAGGCTGTTGAGGATACTCTAAAATATCTTCATCAGTAATAACGAAATCATCTTCTTGCTTATTTTGGTTACTATTTTCAGTCGCTTTAGTTATAAATGAATCCATTATAAAACAACCTCGTTTCTTACTATTGTTTAATAGTATGTTTTTATTTCTTTTTTAGCGTTACTACTATTTAAAATTATTGCTTATTTGTCTTTAATGATACAAAAACAAATTCTTCAATCTCAGGAATGATTAGTTTAAACTGCTGATTGATATGTTCTACTATCTCTTTTGGAAGTTCTTCTTCAAGAGTTATAACTACTTTCTTTCCATCTATTTTTATTTTTGTATCGTTTATTTGTAATGTTAATTGCAATAATCCTTTTACTTTTTCTTCTGTGTTATCGACTTTTCGTTTAATTGAGCAGGTATAAATAACATCCTTGCCAGCTAATGGATGGTTGAAATCAACTAATGTTCTTCCACCTGTTACTGTTTTTATAACTCCTATATTTCCGTCAACATTTACTTGTAGTCCTGGCATTGGTTGAATTTGATCTTTTAAGAATTTATTAGTTGCTATTAATTGCAATAGCTTTCCTGTTTTTTTCCCAAATGCTTTATCAGATGGAATTGTAACATTGAATTGTTTTCCAATTTCTTTTTCAACTAATGCTTCATCTAGACCTTGTACAACATGTTTATGTCCAATACAAATGATAATGCCGCCGTATTTTACTCCTTCTCTAAACAAATCATTTTCTTTTGCAGTCTTTTCATATGTAGTGTCAAAAACTATTTGCTCTTGTGCTGTTTTTCCGGTGTATTCAATTTCTACAAAATCATTCATGCTTACTTGATTTTCTTTTGTTTTTTCTTTTTCTGTGCTTTCCAAACTAGCTCCCTCCTATGTTTCTATGGAGAATTAATTATTATTTATAGGTAGATGAAGCTGTTATTTATAAAGTTTTTGTTAAGATTACTCTCAAATGATACAGTTCTGCAGTGATTGTGATGTTTATTCTTTTGCAGATCTTTGTTTTATTAACTCTCGTATTCCTTTTGAAAGATTTCTGATATATCTTTGCACAGCTGCAATATTACCAGTAAAAATATCAGGATTATTTCTATCATTAAAATAGTCTCTGAGAAATTTGATTGTAAATGCGTGATATTTTAATTCTTCTGAATTTTCTAATTGTTCTCTTGGAATATCATTAATAATTTTTCTTTCAAATTGAGAGATGTATGTTTCTAATGTTAATGATCGCATGTATAATGCAATTTTATAGTTTGAGATGCGTATTGGAACAATGCTTGTATCACCATGATATAATCTTTTATGATTTTTTTTTGCTTCACTCTGCCAATAATATTGCGTAGGACCTATGCCATAAACTAAAGCACATCGTTCAATAAGATCATCTTGTTTTAATTCTCCTTTATCTTGAAAAAGTGTTTTTAGTTTTTCTTCTAAATGATCATAAATATCAATTTTATTGTTGAATATGTCTCCTTCAAAACTAATTTCATCTTCATCCTCAATAACTCTTTGTTCTGCTTTAAATGATAGTTTTGTTTGAAGTGTAATTCCATTAATTATGAAATAAAGAACATTTTTTCTAGAATCAAATACTTGTCCGTTTAATCCAGATAGCAAAAGATCATCTAAACCATATATTGTATCTAAATCAACTCTCCATAACTGAGAACCTCTTTTAATATTGATAGGTGATTTAGCTGTACAATCTACGACCAAAGAATCTTCTACTCTTTCAATAATATATTCTTTTCCTAATATTCGGATAGTATCACTGCTTATAACTACCATTTATTAGAAAAAAAATGGGATTTATTTAAAATTTCTTGTTTTTTGGCTTTGTATGTATTTAACAATCCCATCAACAACTTGTTTGATAGTTAAATCAGAAGTATCTATAATAATATCAAAATCCTTGAAATCATAAATCTCTAATCCATATAGTTCTTTATATCGTTTTTTTTCTGAGCGTTTTCTTACAATAATCTTTTTTTTAATTGCTTCTTTTGTTGGAGCATTCTCCTCTGCTCTTTTCTGCTGAAAAATTCTATCTACACTCTTATCAATATTAGCAATAAGCAGCACTTTAATTGAATGTGGAATGAAATAAAATCCTAATCTCGAGTCAATGACAAAATTATCTTTTGTCCTGCCTGAATTTATCTGCGAGTCATCTAATTCTTTGTCAATACTCTTATCTTTCTCAGCAATTTTGCTTAATTCTATCAAGGAGATATTTCGTTTAATTGCTATCTGACGCATATAATCGCCTGTAGAATAATGTTTTAGCTTTAGTTTTTTAGCTACTAACTTTGCTACTGTACTTTTTCCAGCACCTGGAGTACCTGCTATTGTGATTATCATAGATATTATATAGATTAGGTTGTATATATTCTTTTACTTTCTTGACTTTTTGTGCAAAGCCAATTTTCTGAATCCATAAAGGTATTGCTTTAGCTAATGATGTTCCAACAATTGTAACAAAAAATGTAAAACATTTTGAACGAATAGATGGCATTATAGTTGAGACTTATTAATTCTTGGCATACCAACTGGCCACTGGACATGGAGCTGTGAGGTTTATATACTAATTCTATAACTCTACTCTAAAATAAGATAAAAATCAAAATAGAAGTAATAATTATGAAACATATCCAAGAACAGCAAATCATCAAGAAAGAACAGCCAAACAATCAGAATGAGTTAGTCAATATTCTCCATCCTTTTGTAAAACAATGGTTTTTTAGCAAGTTTAAAGAGTTTTCACTTCCTCAACTTTATGGTGTTATGGAAATACATTCACGGAAGAATATCCTGATATCAGCACCAACAGGAGCAACTAAAACATTGACTGGATTTATGGCAATCTTGAATGAATTGGTTGATACTGCTGATAAAGGAATTCTTGAGAACAAAATCTATGCAGTTTATGTTTCTCCTTTGAAAGCTTTGAACTATGACATTGAACATAATCTGATTACGCCATTAAAAGAAATTGAGGCAATTACTGGCAAAAGGCTTGGCATTCGTGTTGCTGTTAGAACAGGTGATACAACACAAAAGGAAAAAATAGCAATGTTGAAAAATTCTCCACATATTCTTATAACAACACCTGAATCATTGGCAATTCTTATTACAAGCGTTAAATTTAGGGATTATCTTAAGGATGTACAATGGTGTATTGTTGATGAGATCCATGCTTTAGCAGAAAATAAAAGAGGTGTGTATCTTTCGCTTTCATTGGAAAGATTAAATCATATCTCTCCTTCTCTGGCAAGGGTTGGATTGTCTGCAACTATTGCACCTATTGAAGAAATTGCAAAATATTTAGTTGGCAGCAGAAATTGTACTGTTGTAGAACTGCAGTTTTTGAAGCAATTGGATATGCAAGTAATTTCACCAGTAAAAGATTTGATTAATGTGTCTCATAATGATCTTCATCATGAACTGTATACATTGATTGATAAATTAGTGCAGGAGCATAAAACAACATTAATATTTACAAATACAAGAGCTGCAACTGAGCGTGTTGTACATCATCTTAAAGAGAAATTTCCAAAGAATTATACTGAAAATATTGGAGCTCATCATGGAAGCTTGTCAAAATCACATAGGCATAATATAGAAACACGTTTGAGAGAGGGGAAGATAAAAGTAGTTGTTTGTTCAACTTCATTAGAGCTTGGCATTGATATTGGTTATATTGATCTTGTCCTTTGTTTGGGTTCACCAAAATCAGTTGCGCGAGCATTGCAGAGGATAGGAAGATCTGGACATCAGCTGCATGCAGTTACAAAAGGAAGGATTATTGTATTAGACAGAGATGATCTTGTTGAATGCAGTGTTCTTCTGAAAGCTGCTGTTGAAAAGAAGATTGACAGAATCCATATTCCACGAAATTCACTTGATGTTCTTGCTCAACAGATTTATGGAATGGCAATTGAGCAAGTGTGGGATGAAAATGAGTTATTTGAAACAATAAAAAAAAGTTATTGCTATTTTGATCTTAAAAAAAGTGATTTTGAGGAGATACTATCTTTTTTAGCTGGAGAGTTTTCTTCTTTGGAAGACAGAAATATATATGCAAAAATCTGGCGGAATGATGGAAAGATTGGCCGTCGCGGAAAGATGGCTCGTGTTATCTATATGACTAATATTGGCACTATTCCTGATCAGACAGGTGTTGAAGTAAAGATTGGAACACAAACAATTGGTTTTATCGACGAAGGCTTTTTGGAGAAGCTGAAAAAAAGAGATGTATTTGTCTTAGGAGGTTCAACTTATGAGTTTCGTTTTGCGCAAGGGATGGTCTGTCAAGTTACAGTTTCTGCTGGAAAACCTCCAACTGTGCCATCATGGGTTTCAGAAATGCTGCCGTTAAGTTTTGATCTTTCTCTTGAAATAGGAAGGTTTAGAAGGCTTATGGAGGACAAATTTCTACATAAACTCTCACATGAAGATATCCTTACATTTATTCATGAATTCCTATATGTTGATAAAAATGCAGCAGAAGCAATCTATAATTATTTCCGACTGCAATATGAATATGTCAAAGAAATACCTCATGATAAAAAAATACTTATTGAGCATTATAATGATAGAGAAGAATCTAAAATTATGGTTCATTCGCTTTTTGGCAGAAGAGTTAATGATGTACTTTCTCGTGCAATAGCATTTGCAATCTCTCGCTCACAGAAAAGAGATGTTGAGATTGGAATTGATGATAATGGATTTTATATCTCATGTGAGAAAAATGTAAATGTCTTGAGTGCATTAAAGCTACTGAAAGCAGACAAACTTAAGTTAGTCATGGAAAATGCTATCGAACAAACTGAGGTGTTGAAAAGAAGGTTTAGGCATTGTGCACAGAGGTCTTTGATGATTCTACGGACATATAAGGGGAGAACAAAAAATGTAGGCAGACAACAAGTAAGTTCAATGATACTGCTTGCTGCTGTTCGCAGGATATCTCCAAATTTTTCAATCATCAAAGAAGCAAGAAGAGAAGTGCTTGAGGATCTGATGGATATTGAAAATGCGATGGTTGTGCTGCGTATGATAGAAGAGGATAAAATTAAAATTAAAGAGATTCATACTTCTATTCCAACACCTTTTGCATTCAATCTTGTTATGCAGGGTTATACAGACATATTGAAGATTGAAGATAAAGTTGAATTTCTTAAAAGAATGCATCAGATGGTTATAGCCAAGATTGCGCTACAGAAGAAAAACATAAGTGAAGATAAGCAAAAGGATTTTCTTAAGAATAACTCGATTGATTATCATGAACTTTGGAAAAAAAGCGAGGATAAGAAAAAACTTGAGGAAGAAGAAGGAAAACAGCATCTAAAATTCCTGGCATATAATCTAAAACATGTGCCAACTTTTGCAAAAGAGCAGATAATCAAGATAATTGATGGAGAAACAGATGATATACGAGCAGATTTCATTGAAGATGTTAAAAAATATAGAAAAGAGATAGAAAAAGAATGGCCAAAAGAACTGAAAGAATTGGTGTTGAATATTGCTTTATATGATAGAAGATACGAAGCTGCTAGGAAATTGTAATTGTTTAATTTAATCTGTTAATAAATAGTAAATATTTAATACTCATTCTATTATGTAATAATCATGCAGATAATTGACAATGTAAAAATAATAGGACTAATGCTTTATCTTAAAAAACAACGAACATTGATATTGTCAGACATACATCTTGGTTATGAAGAATATATGCATAAAAAAGGAGTTGTTGTACCTCGATTTATGCTTAAAGATCTTATTCTTAGATTAGAATCAGTTTTTGAGAGAGTTAAACCTGAAAAGATTATCATAACAGGCGATCTTAAGCATGAATTTGGAGAGATTAATCAACAGGAATGGAGAGAGATTCTTAGGTTTCTTGACTTTCTTCTGAAGCATTGCAGAGAGGTTATTATCATTAGGGGGAATCATGACAGATTTTTATCGCCAATATCACGAAAAAGAAATATCATGCTTCAATCTTCTGTTGTAATCGATGAATACTTAATTGCACATGGTGACGAGACTTTTGATATTCCTGAAAATGTTAAAACAATCATCATTGGACATGAGCATTGTGCAATATCATTAAAGCAAAAAAATAGAGTTGAGAGATACAAATGCTTTGTTTCAGGCAAAATTATGATTAAGAATAAGGATAAGAAACAAAAATATAATCTCATAGCAATGCCTTCATCAAATACAATCACAGAAGGAACTGATGTTTTAGACGAGCAGTTATTGAGTCCATTTTTGCAGCATGATTTAAGTGATTTCTCTGTGTTTGTCGTTGGCGGCAAAAATTATGATGAAATGTTTGAGTTTGGGAAAGTGAAAGAATTGAGGAAGATTGTTTGATAATAGTCAATTAAATGGCGCAACTTTTACTTCTTTTCCACCTGCTTTATGTTCTTTCAGTAGATTATCTACACCAGCAACTAATGAAACTAATTGGTCTATTCGTTTTCTGCTAAAGCTCGAATCAGCTGCTTCTAATAGTGTTTGTTCAGGTGGATGAATGTAATCAACTGCAACTCCTCGCACAATTTTGCCATTTAGCACCTCTGAAACAATTGGATTAAATATCGACTCCCATCTGTCATGTTTTTGTCCATTGACTAATCCGGTGTATTGTAAAAATGCATCAATTGAATCTCTGCCAATTGCTCGTGATCCAACCCAATAATCTAAGTATGGAACATTATTTGCAGAATCAATGACAGCTGTTTCTGAAACATAAGCACGAACCATATCTAATAAAGTCAAATTTCCTGTTAATTCTTCGAATTGTTGTTGAAGTGGATAACTTTTTAAATTATCTTTTCTTCGAGGGACAACAATATCTGCCTGTTGTGCTAAAACAACTGAAGCAAAATCAGATAGTGGATATACTTTTATTAACTTATCACTAATCATCAACTCATTACTAATCATCGGATGTTTTTCTGGTTCAGTCCACACTATTACTTTATAACTGCCTGCATTTGCAGCAACATCTAAACATTGTCTTCGAGATTTACCAATGAAAGATTCTCCTCTATATTTAGATAAATCTTCATCAATAAAGATTACACCATTTAATTCTCTTACTTTACTTCTCCAGCCATCATCACTTTTTGCGTCAACAACTACAACTTTATATCCTTGTTGTGTTGCTTTTTGCATCATTTGATAAGCTAAATCTGCACGTAATTTATCAGAAGTATTGTTCATATCTTTGTATGAAGTGGTTGTTGAGAGAATTACATTTTTAGGTAAATCTTTAGTTGAGCAATATCTTACATCACGCAATGTTAATATAAGTGGAACTTCAATTGTTGCACCTAAATATTGTGTTAATTGCATTTGTAGTCACTTTTGTTTGTATTTGTTATTAAGGAGTAGTGGGGTGATATATATATTTTCCTAATCTTTATAGCACCATCAGTATACCTTTTCCTACACTAATCGAAACATTTATATATTAGTTACGTCATTAGTATTAAGAATTCATTATCCTCGAAAAAGGCGTATTGAATAACAATTCAAAAAAACAAGAGAGAATAAAAAGGAAGGTGATTTACAATGGGAGAATATGACCAAGGATTATTTGGGCAAAATAATCAGGGTAGTCAAAATGGACATGTCAGCGATGATTTAGTTGGGCATGTGCGAATTAAAGTTGTTGGTTGCGGTGGTGCAGGAACAAATATGAGCAATTGGCTTTATAGAAAAGGAGTCAAAGGCGCAGAGATTATTGCATGTAATACTGATTTATTGCATTTAAACACAATTTCTGCTGATAGAAAGATACTTCTTGGACAAAGATTAACTAAAGGACTTGGCTGCGGTGGTTATCCTGAAAAAGGAGAACAAGCAGCACAAGAAACTATCAATCCATTAAGAGAAGCATTGGCAAATTCTGATATGATGTTTGTCTGCGCAGGCATGGGTGGAGGAACAGGAACAGGATCTGCTCATGTAGTTGCAAAGATTGGAAAGGAGTTTGGAAGTATTGTGATAGGAACTGTAACAATGCCTTTTACATTGGAAAGATCAAGGATAGATAAAGCATATATTGGATTGGAAAAGTTAAGACAAAACTGTGATACTGTTGTAGTGATTGATAATAACAGATTAGTGCAAATTGCTGGAAACTTGCCAGTTTCACAAGCGTTTGCTGTAGCAAATGAACTAATTGCAACGATGATACGCGGCATTGTTGAGATAATAGCAGTCCCTTCCCTTGTAAATCTGGACTATGCAGACGTAAAAGCTATTATGACAAACGGCGGCGTAGCATCAATTGGCGTAGGAAGCTCTGACACAGAGAACAGAGTAGAAGAAGCAGTAAAAGGTGCATTAAGTAATCCATTGCTCGACATAAATTACCAAGGAGCAACAGGAGGACTCATTCACGTCGAAGGCGGACCTGACATGACGCTGGAGGAGGTTAACAGAGTAGGTGAATTAGTCACAGAAGCAATGGATGAAGATGCAAATGTCATATGGGGCGCAAGAATCTCTGACCATATGAAAGGCAAACTCACTGTTATGACTATCATAACAGGAGTTAAATCGACATATCTTTTAGGAAGCCAGTCTTCACACAAGTCTAAACAACAAGTGAGAGAAGAAGACAGTTTTCTAGAAGATGAACTACAGATAAAGGTACTGAGATAAAATATCTGTAGAAAATTTTGTAAAAATTGTTATTTTTACAAAATTTTCAGAGTAGGCAATTTGAACAAAAGGAATTAATAAGAAACTGTGAGGTTAATCAAACTGTTTCTGAAAATTCCTAAAATAAAAGTATAAAAAATTCTCAGTACTTTTATTTTTTTTATAATCATAATTTGCAATTGCAAATTATTTTTTAATTATATAAGAGGTGATTCAGATGTTTGAACAAAAAGTGATGGAAAATATAGTGTTGACTGTGAATGAAAGAGTAGAGAAAGTTCAGCAAAAAGAGCAGAGAGATGATTCTTCTGAAACAAATAATTTTAGAAAACTTCTTCCTTTGTTGATGAATAAAGGGATAGATAATATCAATCTTTCTATGTTTGATGAAAATACACGGACAAAGATATTAAATATTCTTGGAGATGAATATATGCGGAAAGGTGATCTCAATAATGGGATAAAAGCATTTGTTCTTTCATCAAACAGATCAAAACTCAGCGAGATAGGAGATGATTATCTTACTCGAGGATTATTTTCAAATGCAATAAATTGTTATAAATTAGCAGGAGACAAAACTAAACTTCTTAAAATTGGAGAAAATGCTTTAGATGAAGGGCATATAAAAGATGCAATTGCTGCATTTGTTGCAGCTGGAGATGAGATGGAACTCAATAAAGTAGGTGCATTATGTATTGAGAAAGAAAAATGGGAATATGCAATTGAAATCTTCAGCGTCATAAAAAATAAATCTCAGTTGATTACATTAGGAGATAGATGCATTGAAAAAAAGCAATATCTTTTTGCGTATAAAGCTTATGAATTAGCAAATGCACATGACAGAATGACTATTTTAGGAGATAATGCAATGCGTGATGGATTGCTGCCACTAGCATTAAAATCATATAATGCAGCAGGAAATAAAATGATGGTGGAATTCCTGAGAGAAAATTTCACAGGAGAAATGAATGATACGAATACTATGCTATAAGATTATAGTTTAATTATAGTTGAAAAAATCATAAAAAGGTGAAAAAAATGGATAATGATTATTTATTACAGCAGAAAATAGAGCTGTTGTTTGATATTGGATTTAAGAAAGTGATTAATGAAATCAAAAGCGTCAAAGATGATATTGGTTCACTGCGAAATGATCTTAATAAAATGCAGCATGAGATGAATGCTTTGCAATCACAACCAAGTATGGCTACTCAATTGCGAGAGGCTCCAATGCAGCGTGCTCAACCACAAATGCTGCGAGCACCACAGCAAAGGATGCAGCAAATGCGTCAAACACAAGGTCAACCTATGCAGCAATGTCAACAGATGCAGCCACAAGACCAGCAAAGATTAGCTCCACAAAGACAACAAGCGCAACAGCAAGGTTCTCAGATGGATAAACCAATTGATAGAAACAATGTTGCACCAGCAAGTGTTTCAATCGAGAAGATATTTTATGCCGGAAGAAAATAGGATTTATAAATAGTAAGGTATTCCCTGTTTGATATGGAACAATCAAATAATGGTTCAAATCAATTTGTTGATGAATTAATACAAAGGTTACTTCAAGATGGTGGTTTTTTGCAAGATAAATCTGAGAATAACCATCAAATGCTTTTAGTACCATCATTGGCATCAATAAAACCAATTAATTGTTATCAAAGGTTTGATAAATTGTTTAAAAGAGTAGTTGGTAATGAATATAATCATATGCTTTATCCTGACTTTTTTAAAAATATAGAATAAATTAATTTATATTAATTATTATTTATTCAACTTTTCAACTGTTTTCTTAAATGCTTCAATCTGTTTGTCTGTTAATTTTCCATATTTTAGATAATTTATCTTTATAGAACGTAAGAAACTGTTTTGTCTGTAAGCTTCCTCAGGAATATTGAACATCTTCTGCATTTCTGGATCTTTTATCTCGCCATCCATCTCGTTTTTCTGGCATTCATAGCAGACTGCAAATCGAGTTCTATAATTTACAATAACCATATTCTTTTTGCAACGAAAACATTTTTGTTTGTATGATATCATATTCTATTCAAAAAGAAGGAGTTATATAAATGTTTGTTTTAGAGAATTTTGCTAATTGCAAAATTCTCCAATTTAGGCAATTTGGACATAAATGAATTCTCAGGAAATACTTCAAAAAAAACAGATATATTTCAAGTTTATCCTAAAAATAGATTATTTATTCTGAAAAATCCGCAAATTCCTCTATTTCTTCCGAAAATCTTGATGTTTTTTTCTGAAAAGAGTTATTAAAGGATTTTATCTAATAAATTATTATAAATAAAAAAAGATCTAGTAAAAAAGGTTAAACAATGTTCATAGAACTATTACTTACAACAGTTGTTGGAATTAGTATAGGGATTATCACAGGCTTAACTCCTGGAATCCATATCAATTTAGTTAGTGTTATTCTTCTTTCATTTGCTCCTTTTCTTTTAAATTATTTGTCACCTTTGTCTTTAGCAGCTTTTATTGCAGCTGTTGCTGTTACTCATACTTTTCTTGATGCAGTGCCAAGCATATATCTTGGTGCACCTGATGAAGAAAAAGCATTGACTGTATTACCTGGGCATAGGCTTTTGCTAAAAGGTTTAGGGCATCTTGCAATCATGTATACACTTATAGGCGCATTAGGAGCAATTATTTTAGCAGTTATACTAACGCCTGCTTTTATAATTATAATGCAATATTCATATAAATCAGTCAGTAAAATTACAGCGTATTTGTTGATTGTAGTGATAATCTTTATGATTCTTAAAGAGCCTAGTATAAAAAAGAAATTCTTAGCATTTATCTTTTTTACTGCATCTGGAATCTTAGGATTGCTTATTCTGCAAAATAAAACAATCAATCAACCATTATTTTTGTTGCTTTCAGGATTGTTTGGGTTAAGTATTCTCTTAGAAAGCATTACGCAAGAGTCAAATATTCCAAAACAACAATTGGATGCTGATATTCCTATAAATAAAACAATTACAACAAAAGCAATTACTAGCAGTACTCTTGTTGGTTTTATAGCAGCATTCCTGCCTGGTTTTGGAAGTTCGCAAGCAGCGATATTAGCAGTACAAATTGTTGGAAATATTGGTGATGCTGGTTTTTTGATTCTTGTCGGTGGAATAAGCACAGCAAATACAATGATCTCATTAGTTTCAAGTTATACAATTGAAAAAGCAAGATCAGGTGCAATTGTTGCAATTAATCAATTAATAGGAGTTATTTCATTGCAAATAATGTTTATACTACTTATTGTTTCTTTAATTGCAGGTTCAATTGCAGTAATTGTTACAATAAAGATCTCAAAATTATTTTGTATATTGCTGCAGAAAGTTAATTATAGAAAAATAGCAATAAGTATAATGATTTTTATCCTTTTACTTACTGTTTATTTTGATAGTTTTGTTGGAATAATTATATTAGCAACTTCAACATCTTTAGGGATTATAGCTTCACGATTTGGTGTTGGCAAGAATCATCTGATGGGGTGTTTGATTCTGCCAGTAATATTGTTCTTTATGATATAAATCTTATAACTATCTTTTTAAAGAATTTATCCAAGTACTACTTGGAATCTTTGTTTATTTATTGGTTCAATAATTACTTCCTTACCTTTTTGAAGGCTCATAAAATCAACTAATGCTTTTGGTAATTTTACATCCAAGGCTGTGCCTGATGTGCCTATTCTTGTTTTTGTTCCTAATCCAAATAACCCTTTTTTCTTTGATTCGCTCTCAATCTTTTCTAGAATATTGGCTGGATAAAACACTTCTTTGCAATTATTACAAACTTCTGCTTCAAACTTACCTAAGGAAATACCATATTGAAAATACTCTACCTTTTGTTTTTGTCAAGAACCACTGGTCAATAGACCAGTGGCATGCTTATCGATAACACCTAAGGTGGTTCTTGACGCTTACGAATTCCACCACCTGTCAATAGATCGTCTTGTTTAAATCTCCTTGCTCACATTCATAACATTTCATATTAATCACCTTAAGTTTAATTGATATAAATCGTTTTAACAATATATTTTTCTCCTATTTTCTTATAAGCTACTGAAAAATAAAACTTATATTTATATCTTTCTTTGTAGAATATACATATTTCTACACTAGTTTCCTAAACAAAAAGATTTATATATATGGTTATTAATAATAAATTTATGTCATGGGAATATAAAACTGGATATCCACAGCAAGTTATGTTTAAAGGTATTTTTGATATGGATGAATTACAGAAGGTAGTAAGAGATTGGTTTATTTTTCGTGATTATGAATTTCATGAAAGAATGTATAAAACAAGAGCAACACCAAGAGGAAAGGAAACAGAATTAATCTGGAATGGATTCCGAAAAGTAAATAACTTTATGATGTACTGGGTCGATATGCATTTTCATTTCTGGGATTTAAATATAATTGAAATTGTTAAAGATGGTCAAAAGAAGAAATTATATAAGGGAAGATTGTATATACGGCTTGCGTTTCGCTTAGAGTTTGATTATAATAATACCTATGACTATTCTAAGGTAAAGCGTGCTTTGCGGCACTTCTTATTATGGTATGTTATGTACAGAAAATTTTCATCATTATGGGAAGATAAATTACGATTCAAATGTTATGATTTAATGAATATTATAAAAACAACATTAGATATGCAGACAAAAGGCAATGAACACGCAGACGTATGGTAGTGTGCCTTGATAAATATTGGAAAGGCGCAAACTTTGAAACAGTGCTCTGGGTTCTGCATCGCACAAAACTTTGATTGTTTGTTCGATGCTGTGCCAAGAGCACTGTGTGGCGAAATCAAAAAAAATATTTTAGCACGAAAGTGCAATCAATGAGAGGATCAATGAAATATGACTGAAAGAAAAATAGTTATTGACACATTACAATTGAATTATCAAGGCTTGTTTAATATGAATGAGCTCTATCTTATAATTGATAAATGGTTTAGAGAAAAAGGATATGATAAATATGAGAAAAAGAATTTTGAACATGTTTATAAAGACGGAAAACAGATTGAGATAGAGATGGAACCATGGAAGAAAACAACAGATTATGCTAAATGTATTATTAAAACAAACATTCTTGTCACAAATCTCAAAGAGGTTGTAATAAAGAAAGATAAATTTACTGTTAAAACAAATCAAGGAAAAATATTAATCACCTTTATGGGGTTTCTCGAAACTGATTATGAAGGTAGATGGGAGTCAAAAGCATGGGTTTATTTTCTGCGTACTATGTTTGATCACTATATTTATAGGATACATACAGATAAATTTGAAAGCTATGTCGCTGAAGATGTTAATCATCTGTACAATACAATAAAAGCATATCTTAATATCCAGAAGTATTAAGGAATATTTAGAGTGCTTAAAAAAACAAACATATATAAATATCACTGATTTTAGATGTTTATGCTTAAAATTTTTAATAGAATTAAAGAAAATTTATTAAAGAATCTAAAAAAAGGAGACCAGCAGTTATCTTTACATATTAATGATATAGATAATTTTCTCAATAAAACCTCTTCAGATATACAAGTTGTTCTTGATGAAGATATAAATAAAAGATATTCTTTGCTTATAGAAGAGATACGATCAGCAAAAGAGAATATAGATAAGCTTGAAAAAGCACAATTGATGAATGATAAAATAGGGATAAAAGAAAAGCAGATTATGGAAGGAAATAGAGAAGAATATATTCGTAAGATAAGAAAATTTGTGGATTCAATAAATACAAATTCACGAGGATGTTTTGGCGCTCAAGAATTAATCAAAAAAAATTCTGCTATTTTTGAAGAACTTAATGCTTCAATAACTAAAAACTTTATAGTTATGCAGGAATTTTTTGCACATGAATCTACAGCAATTGCTAAAAATCTAACTAATATTTATTATACAATCCAGGAATTTCAATCACTTATTGCTCAATCGAAAATTAACTATCTTTTTACCTCTAAAAATATCTACACAACACTTAAGTCAAACTACGACAAAATTGATGATTTCAATAAAAAGATTGAAGAAAAAAAGTTAGAACTGGAGAAAGTCAGGTTGAACAGAGAAGATATTGAAAAGAAGATTATAGTCTGTAAAGAAAATGAAGAATTCAAGAAATTCAGCAGCCTTGTTGATCAAAGAGATGAATTAGATAATAAAATAAGAACAATGGAATTAACATTTTCGCAGCAGTTTTCACAATTAGACAGACCATTGAGAAAATTGCAGAGAAATTCTATCCATGAAAAGATAATACAGGAATATCTTGAAAATTCTGTAAATGCTGTAACAAGGGACAAGCAGCTAAGGATATTACTTGTTTTTGAAGAGCTTAAAAAAGAATTGGTGAAACAATCATTAGAACTAAAAGAAAAACAAAAAGAAAAGACATTAGACGCCATCAAGACAATGGATAAAGAATTCTTTGAAAACTTTATCAAAGAATATCAGGCAATAAAACAAGATAAAACTGAAAAAGATCATCTAATCAATGTGAACAAAGTCATGAGGGATTATAATGAACTGGATTATAAACTACAGCATCTAATTATGAAATCTGTCCGCATCATTGAGGAGATTAATGAGATAGAAGTAATAAGAAACCGTCTGAACAATGAAGATCTTGAAAAAGAATTAGTTAAAGAGATTAATAAGTTTAAAACAATTAATGTTGTGTTCTCAGCAAAAGAAAATAATCAAGCTGAAGCTTTAAGAGATAACAATAAAGAACCTCAGAAAGAAGAATTAAATAAAGAGCTGCAAAGATCTTCAATCAGATCTTCTATAACGCCTGAATCTGCAGCAAATGATGTTGAGATTATACAAGAAGATAAAATAGAGCTCCAACCAGAACAAATGGTGAAAAACGAAGAAAATGTACAAGAGATAAAATAAATTGATTCTTAGTAAGTTTTAGATTCTCATTATTTGCAATTGTTGTATGACTAATTGAATAAACAGAAGTTAAAATTCCAAAAGCATATGTAATAACTGCGCTTATAATAAATAATGATTCATATTCTTTAAAACTAAACAGTAATATAGGCAGTATTGAAAAATAAGTGCTTAATGTCAAAATACTATGCTTTATATTGTATCTTGAAAGGAAAAGATAGAAGAGAATTGTCAGCGCTGTTAGTATTATTGAGAATAAAAGATAATATGCAACATTAGAAAAACTATATGTTTGGATGACAATCTTATAATATAATGAATAAGTGATTATTCCAAGAAACATGCATGAGAACAATGGATAAAGATGTTCATAATATCTTCTTGACTGCAGCAGTTCTTCAGGTGCTAGTATAGAGATGATTAAACCTGCAATTATGCTAGAGAAAAGAATAAAAAGCAACACTATGAATCTGATTAATGTGATCTCTATCATTTTCTTGTTGGTAATCAGATTTGATTTATAAAATATTTGTGGAGATTTCTGTCAGTCTGATTTAACGAACCAACGTAATCCATCAATTCACTCTCATCTTTTATCTTATTAATACTGCCTCGATGAGTTGAAGCATTTGGAAATCCGGAAAAAAAAGAGACTGCATGGTCTTTTAATGATACAAATGAAAGTTCATGTTTCTGCCAGAGTTTATGGTATTCTTTGAATAATCTTATTTTCTCAACAAAAATGCTTTCTTGAAATTTCTCATCTATAATCCCTTTTTTTAGATAATTATTGATTCTCTGAAATATCATTGGATTGCCTATTGCAGCTCTTCCAATCATGATAAAATCACAATTAGTCTGATTAAACATCTTTTTTGCAGAGATCTCATCTACTATACCGCCATTGCCAATGATTGGAATAGAAACAGATTCTTTTATATGTTTGATAATATTCCAATCTGCATCTCCTTTGTAGCCTTGCTTTTGTGTTCGAGGATGGATACAAATTGCTGAACAGCCATTTTTCTCTGCAATCTTTGCAATTTCAACTGCATTAATATTTTCTTTTGAAATACCCGCACGAATCTTGATTGTAATAGGTATTGATAGATTTGTTGAAAGTTTTTTTATAATCTTTCCAATATGTTCAGGTTTTTCTAACAAAGCAGAACCAGAACCTTGCTGCACTATTGCTGCTGCTGGACAGCCCATGTTAATATTAAGTATTTCACATCTATTTTCTATAATTTTTGATGCTTTTAAGATTAAATTAATATCACTGCCAAACAATTGAAATGCTAATGGTTTTTCTTCTTCAGAAGTTTTCAACTGCTGTATTGTCGAGAGATCTGCATTGACTAAAGTATTTGAAGAAATCAATTCAGTTACTACAAGCGCTGCACCATATCTTTTGCATAATGTGCGAAAAGCAACATCTGTATATCCTGCCATTGGCGATAAAAAAATTCTTCCTTTTAATTTTACATTTCCAATTTTTTGTGTATTCTTCATTGTGTTTCTTTTCTTGTGATATCCTTTAATCTCTCACCCGCGTTGATTCTTTTCAGAAAATCTGCGATTTTTGGGTGTATAAATTTATCAATCATTTGATTCTTTACTAGTCTTTCTCTAATCATTGTTGCAGAAATATCTTTTATCCTATTAAGATTGATTATCTTAAATCCTTTTTCTCTAAATAATCTTTTTGTCAATATGCTTCCTGTATAGATGACTGAGATGTTGCCTGTAATACTAATAACATGTTCAACCCATTTATCATGTTTGCCTAAGTCTGGCACAAGACAGATTATATAATCTTTATTATCTATACTCTCTGCATCCAGCACATGTTCAATCATCTCTTTTCTTTCTTCAGCTGTAAATGGATTCTCAAGTGTATCACTCTCTTGACTTGAACCTATTGCTATAACTATACTGCCTTGTTCTTTGATTATCTGCTTTACGATATGCAGATGACCTAAATGAAATGGCTGGAATCTGCCTATAAACAATGCTTTCATAAATGAAAAGAGAGATTAAGTTTATAAAAAGATTCTCATTATTTCTGATTTATGGCTAAAATTTTAACATTTGGAACATTTGATATTGTTCATAAAGGTCATGAATATTATTTGCAAAAAGCAAAGAAGTTTGGCAATGAACTTATTGTAATTATTGCGCGAGATAAAAATGTTTTATTGGAAAGAGGGAAACTGCCGTTAAACCATGAAACTAAACGAAAAGAGCATGTTGAGCTATTGAATATTGCAGATAAAGTAATGCTTGGTTATGAGGACAATAGATTAAGAATAATTCAAGAACTAAAACCAGATATTATCTGTTTAGGCTATGATCAAAACTCATTATCAGTTGAGAAATTCATAGTTGATAATAATTTAGACATTAAAATTGTACGAATTGATGCGTTTAAACCAGAAATATTTAAGAGTTCGAAGTTTAAAATAATTGGTAGTATGTAGTTAGTGGTTTATAGTGTAAATATTTGTGTTAATCATGAACGTAATCTGCATAAAACAAGGTTGTTTTCTTTGTGGTAATAATATCTATGGCAATGAAGAATTACAGTATTTTTGCAAGTTTTGCAGTATATTCTATCGAAAGGTAACAGTAAATGGTGAGAGATTGCAGTATTACTAATTACTACAAACTACCAACTTACGTACTATTTTCATTACCACCTACTCAAAAAAAGTATTTTTTTCTTTGCGCAAAAAATACTTTTTTTAATCAAATTTAAATAGTAGTTCTGATGTGCCAATACTCAATACTTGTTATGACTAAATAATGAAATATGTTCAATTATTTCAATTATTTTTATAGGGGTGTAATTATGAAAAAAAAGATTGTGTTAGCAGTTTTATTTATTCTTTCAATATTTCTTATAAGTTGTGTCTCAGACATAGAAAAACAACAAAAAGCAAATGAAAATTTTGTATGCATACCTAAAAGTGCATTGCAAAAAGGAGGAGTACTTAATGTTTCTGAGATTGAATCATTAATTAATCCTATTAATTCTGCAGCAATTGGAGAGAATAAACAAGCAAAGATATCTGCTGCAAATGAAACAAATGCCATGCAAAATACAACTTCTTCTGATGTAGTTGAAGAAAAGAAAGCAGAAGAACCTAAAACAGAAACACCCTCGAAAACATTAACAAATACTATCACAAAAACATATACGGAAGGAGATGTTGTACAATTAACTCCAAAAGCAACAGATAATGATAAAGATACTATTACATTCAGTTATTCTGCTCCACTAAATAAAGAAGGCAAATGGCAGACAAAAGCAGGAGATGCTGGCGAATATGTAATTAATGTAACTGCAAGTGATGGAAAGTCAACTGTAACAAAACAAGTAAAGATAATTGTTCAAAAGCTTAATCAGCCGCCAACAATAAATATTGAAAATGTTGTTGTAAAAGAAGGAGAGATAATTGAATTAAAACCAATTGTTTCTGATCCTGAATTAAAGGAAGTAAAAATATATTACTCTGGTTGGATGGACAAAGCAACAAAAACAACAACATTTACTGATGCTGGTATTTATATTGTAACAATTACAGCGTCTGATGGAGAGAAAAGTTCATTCAAGAATGTAACAGTTACAGTAAGAAATGTAAATAGAGCTCCTGTATTATCTGGATTATTGGATATTACTGCAAAAGAAGGAGATCTTATTACTTTAAAGCCAGATGTGTCTGATCCTGATCAAGATGTTGTAACTATAAACTATTCAAAGCCTTTCAATAAAGATGGGCAATGGCAGACAAAAAAAGGTGATGCTGGAAGTTATGAAGTAAAAGTAGCTACAACTGATGGAGATCAAATTGTTTCACAAAGGATAAAGATAACTGTTCAAATACTTAATAATCCACCAGTTATACAAAAAATAAGTGATATGCTTGTACAAGTAGGAGAAACAATAAATCTTAATCCTGTTGTTTCAGATGCTGAAGGAGATAAAGTAGTGATTACATTCTCAGGCTGGATGACAACATCAACAAAGAAAACTACTGCAAATGATGCTGGTATGCACACAGTAACAATAATAGTAGATGATGGTAAAGAGAAGACAATGACAGTTGTTAACATTGAAGTCAATAGCCCACCTGAGTTTGAAATATAGAAATTGAACTGAAAAATAAACAAATAGTTTTCAAAAGAGATGGATGAACTAAATGAGAAGATGATGCATGAAATTCGTAGATAGTAACATAACCTTTAATAAGAACTACAATAAACAACATATCTTATGGAGAAATCACTGAGTCTATTACCATTTGAGAAAACAAAGCGGGAAGTTTTTGTTAGAAAAGATGCTGAAACTTCTGATAAGTTTGGAGAATATCCAGCGAAACGTTCCACTGAAGCATTAATCAATTATGGAATTGTTAATATTGACAAACCTAGAGGACCAACAAGTCATCAAGTGAGCTATTATGTACAAAAGATTCTTGGAATTGATAAATCTGGACATTCTGGAACATTGGATCCAAATGTTACAGGAATATTAGCTATTGCTGTTGGAAATGCAACAAAAATTGTGCAGGCTTTGCTAACTGCTGGAAAAGAATATGTTTGTTTAATGCATATTCACAAGGATATCGATGAAGCAAAGGTAAGAGAGGCTATCATGTTATTTGTTGGCAAAATCAGGCAATTGCCTCCTATTAAATCAGCTGTAAAACGTGAATTAAGATATCGAAAAATATATTATCTAGAAGTTATGGAGATTGATGGAAAAGATGTATTGTTTAAAGTTGGCTGTCAAGCAGGAACTTATATCAGAAAGCTTGTTCATGATATCGGACAGAAACTTGGTTGTGGAGCACATATGGTAGAATTGCGAAGAACAAAAGCTGGACCATTTAATGAATCTACAGAATTATGTACTTTGCAGGATTTAAGCGATGCAAGGTATTATTATAAAGAAGAAAAAAATGATAAATATCTGCGTAAATTGATCCAACCAATTGAAAAAGGAGTTGAGCATCTTGCGAAAGTATGGGTGTTAGATACAAGTGTTAATTCTCTTTGTAATGGAGCAAGCTTGAAAGTTCCAGGTGTTAGTAAAGTAGAATCTGATATTCAAACAGGAGATCCTGTTGCAATAATGACATTAAAAGATGAATTAATTGGATTTGGAAGAGCAGAAATTATTTCTAGAGAAATGCAAAAGCAAAATAAAGGAATTGCAGTGAAAATGCAAAGAATCTTTATGCAGCCAGGAATTTATCCAAAGATTGAAAAAAAGAATGAATAAACTTCAACTATATGAGATTTATTACCAATAAGGGTGTGGGAAAATTGCGTCAGCAAAGTTGAGTTCTCGCTTTATCAATTCTGCAAAGCAGACTAGAATTCGTTAGGGAAGGGGGCGTTTATTCGTCGATAAAGAAATCAGTGTCTATCTTTTTTACTTCATATATTTTAGTTGATGAAACTCCTATATTATGATCAATCATTAATTTTACTAATTTTGTTCCATCAATTAATTTAATGGGTTTAGGACTTCTAGAAATATTATTTTCAGAATCTTTTGGAAATTTTGAAGTTGTGATGAACACCCCTTTATTTGCTTCGTTTGTAGCAAGAGTACCAATAAAATCACGAAGCATAGACGCAGAAACAGGAGTATCTTCTCCAAATCTTTTAGCTTGAATCAAAATTTTGTCTAAGCCAAGTTTATCTTGATAGATATATCCATCTATCCCTCCATCTCCGCTACGTCCAGTAACTTCTCCTTTACCATATCCCATACTTTCCAACAATTTTAAAACCAATTTTTCAAAGAAAGCAGGAGGATTGGTTCTTATTTTTGATAATAATTCTTGGCTTAAACTTACCTGTATTGAATTGAAACCATTTTCAATTAATTCATCAGGAGTTATATTTTCAACTTCTTTATTTACTTCAGATAAAGATCTACTTTTTTCTTCTCCTTGTTCCTTTTTGATTGTTCTAAATTCAATAAATGCAGGGAATTGTTCGAGAAATTTAATATTTATTTTTGCAGGTTTCTTACTCAATACTTCCTTTCCTTTCTGAGTTATTTTAACAAATCCCCTCCTTGGAGATTCTATCAAACCTGCTTTAAGCATATATGTTCTTGCCCAACCAATTCTATTGTCAATAATGGGTTGTTGTCCACTAAGTAATAATTCTTGTTTTTCTTGTTCAGTTAATTTAAACTCTGAACATAAATGCTCTATCGCTTCTCTAACATTTCGTTCTTGATTATCATCAAGAAATTTAAGTAATGGGAGCATTAAAGTTTGATAATCTGGAATTGCCATATTATTATGTATTTATTGAATGATATTTAAATATTCTTCTTTTCGTAAGCCCCCTTCCAGTTCGTTTAGTATTATCTGTAGCGAGAACTCAATTGTATTTAACAACGGAATTCCTCAGCCTGTCCCACAATTCGTAAGATATAAATACTTGTTCTCGTCAGTAAATTGATAGTTTCTCGTCGTTAGAAGAGGTGATTATTGTGGCATATAATACAGCAAGTTTGACATGATTTATGCAGGTGCTGGAAATTCTGCATACCATCCACGAATTCTGATGAAAATTCTTGTGCAAGGAATGTTGTACAAGATAAGGTCTTCAAGAAAGCTTGCATCTGCAACCAGAGAGAACGTTATATTTATGCATCTTGCCGAAAAAGTACATCCATATTTTCGAACAATTGCAAGATTCAGAAAAGACAAAGAGCAAGTAAAAAAAAATATTGAGAAAGCAAAGAATGAGCTTGAAAAATATTCGCTGGAAAAAGTTTCTTTATCTGATCCAGAATGTCGCATGATGCAGAGCAAAAAGAAGTTTGCTGAATTGAGTTATAATGTTCAGCTTGGTGTTTCAAAGAATCAGATAATTGTATCAAATGACGTCTGTCAAGACAAACATGATGCACACCAATTTATTCCGCAGATAAAGAATATTCAGGAGAATATTAAACTTAATGAAGAAATAAAAGTAGGTGCTGATAGTGGCTACAGTGATGCAGAGAATATCAAATTTGCTCTCGACAAC
>JAGVYW010000003.1 GCA_018303075.1 Candidatus Woesearchaeota archaeon
TTTTATTTCATCATTTGTTGCAATATTTATTGTTTGTTCATAGAGTTTAATTTGTTTTTGTATATCATCACAAACCATATTTAGTAAAAGCAATTTATACAGTATAGGTAATACATAATCAGTATTTGTAGATTGTTTAATAAATAAATTACAATCATCCTCCGCCCGAGTTAGTTCATCACGTGGACATTGTAGTCCAATAGTAGCTGCTTCTGATTTTTCTTCTGCTTTATCGAGCCAACTAACACAAATACTTTTCTGTATGTCAAGCTTTTGCTGCTGATTCAACTGTTTTTGTTCATCTGTAAATTTTATAAATGAAATCTTATCAACAAACTCTTTACCCATGCTGTATAATGCTTTAGGAAAAACAGTACTAAATATAAGAAAGAATATTGCAACTAATAAAGCAACTAATTTCCAATTCATATCTGCTTTTTTGTTTTTTTTTCTAAAAAAGATTTGCAATGAATTCACCTAATTTTCCTTTTGAAAGATAAATTAAAGTTATAATTATAATTAACATAATTAATGCAAAAATCATCATTACTATTCTGAATTCCATCTCAGCTTTTTTTATCATGAAAAATTTCCTCACTTCGTTCGTAAATTTTTTTGTTCCTCTATTTTTAATTTTGTCTGCTGCCCTATAGGAAGTTCATTACATTTCAAATCATGTAATGCCTGCTCTGAATATGGCCATAAAATTGTTGCAGCGTTCCAATCTGCAACTTTGTCACTTCCTGCAGAATAGCCAATTGCACCGCCTGCAACTGCTCCTAATAATGCATAGCCTGTTGCTGCGAAGATACCAACACCTGGAATTAAAATAGTTGATGCACCAACAAAAGTACCTGCTCCTGTGCCTGCTGGAGTAGACCACATCTTATGAACATAACCTTTTTTTGCGTAAAGCAATAATACTGCATAATTTCCGTTAGTGATTATGCTATCTTCTGTATTTTGCTGTGTTTTAATAGTTTGTGATTCTTCTGATGTTGCATAAGGAGATATGTATTTTTTGTAATTCTGTTTACCTAAAAATGGTGGAATAGGATTTGAATCAAGAAATTGGAGAAAGCCTTTAATCTCTAAATTTGCAGCTGAACCTTCAAAAGAAACTAACGAACAGACAACACAATAATTTTTTTCTTCATTAAATAATACATCAAACAAGTCTTTTTTTCCTTCACCAAATTTAAACCAGCAATATGCCATCTGATTTGCCAGCTTTTTTTGAATAATTAATGGATCTTTATCTGCAATAACTATCTTTTGAGTAGGACAATCCAATCCTGTACCTGAGATATCTTCCTGCTTGAATTGAATGCCTTTTATCTTTGTCTGTGATTGAATATCAACAGATTGCCTGCAGGATTCAATTGATTCGAATTCCTTTTGTTTTTGATGAACAGGAACCAACCATAACAATAATACTATTAAAGCAATAATTAATAGAATTATACTTACCATTGCATTGAATTCATTTGCCTTTTTATTGTTCTTTTTATTATTTATTTTTATCATTGCTTTATCCATACATTACATCACATTTGAGCATGTTTTTATTGTCCATGAGCTGTTTTTCGTCGAGTATTGATATATGAAAGTCGTCAGAACCACTTAATATAGCGTTATCATAACCAACAATATTATGATAGACAAGATAATAATTCTTTCCTGGTTCTATTTGTTGAGTATAGAATAAAAAAGGATTATATTTAAGATTATTAGTAAAATAAGAGTAATATTTTTTATCACTAAAAGGCATAGATGCTTGTGTCAAATAATCTACAAATAATCCCTCTGTTGTACCACCTAAAGAGATTGATTTTTGATTTTTTGTGCCTTCTATCTTTATTTGAGCACAAAACACGCACATATTATAGTAACTCACAGCTTTTCTATCAAATACAGCCCCTGTTGCTTCACCAAAGTTTTTCCAGCAGATTCTCATCCGTTCTGCTAATACTGGAAAAACTACCTGTGAGTTTAATGCTTTATATGAATCAACAATTATTTTTTTATTGCCATCTGCAATAGCTATAGGTGTTTTTTTTTGGTCAATCTCAAGATGATCTGGATAGAAACTAATATATGTACGAGGGCATTCAATCGGCACAGGAGAAGAATCACCACCTAATATACCTACTTTTGTTGCCTTGTGAACAGCTGCTGTTGCTGCACATCTTTCATCTTTTTCTTTTGAAAGCAGCTTTGCTAATAATGGAGCTTCAATTGAGAGCAATATTATCAAAGAAACAACTAGTATAATGATAGTATTAATCTTGGAAATACCTCTTTTCATCATAAAAAACTTCACTCCGTTTGTTTTTTATTATCTTGTATGTTTATTATAAACGCAATAGTTTTACAATACCATAAACAATCGACATCAATATGATAAGTATTGCCATATATATGATTATTCTAACAATGGACGCTTTTTTATTCATAAAAACTTCACCTATAAAAGTCATAATCAGTACTGCAAATTAATTTACGTTCAATTTTTTATTATTGGAAGCGATTGTATTTAAATGTAATGAGAATTTCATAAATTATTTAATTTGTATTTGTATGAGGTATAAACTTCACAGTGATAACAAAAAATTTAAAAGTATCTTAGCTATTTTTATGTAATATTTTTAAAGTTGTAAATATTTCTTATCTTATGATAAAAAGAAAAGATAGAGGATTCTTAAGAGTTATTGATGGGTTTCGGAGTGATAAAAGCAGAAATGTTTTTGCTGCTCGTGAATTTACCACAATGTTATATGAAATTCAGGAAAGAAGAGAGGAAAGAATTGTTTCTAGCGAATATGCTGATATTCCTAATAAAGAAGAGAAGATGAGTATGCTTGAGAAAATGCTTCGCCATTATCCAGACAATCTTTGCATAAAGCTTTCTGCAGCAATTGATTATCTTGAGAGTAAAGAACATAAACATCTTGGACTGCTTGTATTAAGAGAGATTGAAGAAGCAATCACTATGAATCCTATACTATTATCAGACCTGCATAATGAAGAGAGTTCTGTTGAGAGGATTGTTGAGGATGCAGATAATAATTTAGGTAATGCAGATCTACAGCTACGAAGATTGAATATTGCAAAACATTATCTTGATCTTTATAGAGTCATCTCATTAAAAAGTAATTCTCAAAAATTGTATGATATATTAATCAAAAGCTATGCTTATGTCTTACTGCGAGATAATGATGCTGCTTTATCTCTCTTTAGGACTATTGAAGAAATACATCCTGACGCTATTTTCATCTATAATCTATATGCAAGAAGACTGGAAGCAAGCAATTGCCATGAGGAAGCTGGAAAAAAAAGAGCATTGTTTTCCTCATGGGCATTGCATGACAGCAACACAATATTTGAACGTGTCTCTAATGCAATGAGAAGTGTATATAAACTAGGCAATGAAGCAGTTCCTGCTGTAAACAAGACATTGATCAGCATTAGAACAAAAAACAAGGATGAAATAAGTTATGAACAAGGTGCAATCTTAAGAGCAAAAAGAATTGTACAAGATAATTATTGCTACAGAATAGTCGAGTCTGTACATACAGAATGTATTGATGGTGTGTATTATCATGTGCTTAGAAGAAAAAGCGGAGATGTGCTGCTGTCTTTTCTCGAGAATGAGTATAATAAAAGCCAACAATTGCCCGTGCTATCTGAAATAATAAGATTCTTACAATTGCTGCAGTTTAATATGGGTATTGTAACTAAATGCAATAAGAAAGATTGTGAGAGTCTTGCAGCAAGTTTATCTGCAAGACTTGGCGGCAATAAAATAAGATTATCTACTGAAGTAAATGATTCAATTGCTGGGCTTTGCGAAAGCTTTCTTTCTGTTCCTATTGTTTATAATAAAGACAGCCATCCTGAGAATTGGATCATTGAAAAAGTTTATGGAACGCAAGAGATATACATAATCACTGCATTAGATTTTCAGAAAAAAACATCTGCACCCTGCGTATTTGATATTGCAAATCTATTGCGATACGGCAATTATATCTCTGAGAAAAATGAATCAGATTTATTAAGAGAATATTACATAAGAGGATGCAATAACTTGAGTTATCTAAATGATATAGATTATCAACAATTTCTTAATAGTTATTATGCTGGAGTTGTTTATAGAATGCTGTCTTTCTTTTGCGCATGGCAACATCCTAGAAAAGCTGGATATTATACCAGGATTCCTGTTGTATTGAATAATGCTGCTGCTGCAATTGACAAGGTTGAGGATAAACAATTTGATAAAGAAAGATTGAAAGAGCTTATTTGTTCAATACGATAATTGATGCTGAAAAATCCGCAGTCTGTGTAAGAATCTGGCTGCAGATATTAAACAGAAACATCTCTGAGTGATTCCTTGCTTTGAAATTGATGAGTTCATTTTTTATTATCTCCTGCTGTTTGCTGATATGTGTAAGCTTCTCGAGAGAAAAATTGTAATAAAGATCATAATATAATGAAAAGAAAGAGTTTACTTTTTCAAACAAAGAAATTATTTCTTGAGATATCTGCTTGTCTTTATCATCCTGCTGTTCGAAATGGTTGCAGATGTATTTATAATTATCACAGATTTTTTCTAAATTCCATAGAATAACATACAGAAAATTAGCTTTTTTGTATTCTATTATTCTATGCTTATTAAGGATGCGCTGGCAGAAGTTTGTCAGCTGATTGTTGAGAAGCTCTAGCTTTTTTGTCTGCTGAAAATTGTAATCTCTCTGTTTTATTTTTGCTGCAGTTTCATCTGCCATCTCTATTGTAACACGAAATGCTCTCCTAAAAGAGTTATCAAACTGCTCCTGCTGCTCCTCTACAATTGCTGAGATTACTAATCTTTTTTCGGTTTTTTCTGTAATTGTGAATCCTGTAAATAAATCTTTGAGCAATTCATTAACTAATTGAAGCTGTTGAGTGTTGTTATAGAACAATTCTATTTCATCATAGCCAGACTTGTGCAGTGCAGACAACAACCAGCGGATAACTCGATCATCAAGAGATTCAATCGAGACTGAGATGAACTGCCTGTTGTTCTTTACAGCTGCTGTTATAGTCAATTCATTGCTGTTTTCCTGAAGATTGAGTTCATCTCCTTTCTGCAGATTATATTTAGAAAGCCATGCTAATGGAAGCGTTATGACATAGGTTTTATCAGCAATCTTGATAATCTTACGATACATAGATATAGAAATGAAAGGTTATATATTAAAATATTTATTTTAACAAAGGTATGCAACAAACTAAAGTATCATCTACTTCCTTAGTACCTGGCTTTAAACAAACTCTTGATGGATCTGCTATATATCCTTCTGATTCTTTACAACCTACATTGAGTTCAACTCCTGCTGTTTTAGAATTACATTCTGCACCTTGCACTGCTTTACATTCACTTAGATTTTTGTTGAATAATGCTAATCTTCCTGTAAAGATATATGTAATAACTACAAGAACAACAATTGCTATGATTGTAATGATCACAATATTTATTGAAAGGTCTGCTTTTCTTTTTATCATTAAAGACTCACTTCGTTTGTTTTTTATTGTTCTTAATTACTACAATATAAGAGAATAAAAAAATAGTAAAAATAATTACTGTGCAAATGTTGGCAATGGCGAACAACAAGCATTGACTGTATCTGTGGAACTATCATCATTTAAGCAGACACGTGTTGAATCTTTGATGTAGTTTTCATCACAGTTTGGCCCCATATTACATCTATTGCCTTGTATTTTTAGACAGTCACTTAAGCCTTTGTTGAACAATGTAATTCTTCCTGTAAAAATAAAGGTTATCAGAATTAATACAACTAATGCTATGACTGTAATGACTATTATATTTATTGATAAATCACCGTTCTTTTTCATAAAAAATCTCCTCACTTTGTTCGTTGTTTTTTAAGTATAGTTAGGTATATTAAACACAGTAAAATATACCTTGCTTTTGATTTTATTCAAAATGATTCTACTACTATATAAATCTTTTTGAAATTTTTTCACGAAAAAATTTCAAATCTCAGGACATTCGCTGTTTATGCATAACCAAATCTCAACCACATTCATTGATGAACCAGATAATGGCAAAATGTAGGGTTCGACACTTCCGGATGTTGCTGAGCTTAAGGTTTTCATTTTTTCCACATATTTCTCATCTGCTTCATCTGGGAGAGTGATAAATGGTTTTATAGCAGAATCACCACTAGTAACTTTCATCTCTAATTGATAAGGCATATTGAATTGACCAAGTGAATTATCAAATGAAGTTTGCAGTGCACATTTAAGATATTCATCTATCTTTTGTATATCTTTGCACTGCAGATTTTGGATTGATGATTGGTATTCTGCATCACATTGCATCATATTGTTTTTTGCAACTGCAACAATCAGATCCTCCATATCTGTGTCAGGCAAACAAAATGAGTTTGTTTTGAGAAATGCTGAAACCATACTTGAAGATAATTGCTGCTGATTATATTCATCCAAAACTTTTGAAGACTTTTTGAAAAAAACAGTTGAAACTGTAAACATGATAATTAATGATATAATTATGAAAATGATTAATAATCCCATGATTTCTGTTTGTGACTTTTTAGAAAATGGCTCAATGTGCAATTTTCTAAAGAGTTTTTTACTGTGATTCTTCGTGTTGTGTGTCTTTGCACTCATTTTGCTACCTCTATTCGAATGTAACCAAAACTGTATTGGTTTGTAATTGGATCATAAAATGTTATCGGCAAAAACATGCTATTAATGGATTTTACGTTTTTTAACATATTGTCGAAAAGATTGTCTTTTTTTTCGATGGTTGTGTCAACTTCTTCTGAATTTTCTGAAGAAGCTGTATAGGTTGGATAAACTTCTTTTATTGAGATCTTGACGTTTAGAAAGATGTTGTCATAGTATTGCTTAAATTTCTTGCTTTTATCTGAAGTATCCTCTAATCTACTCTTAAAGGCTTCAAACTTTAGCTTGTCAATGCAGTCAAATTCTTCAATTGCTGCTTGCGTGCAGATAAGTTCTGGCAATGATTTTACCTGCTGAGCAATCTTTAAGGTGTGGAGTTCTAACTGTTTCTTTTGTTCGTCTCCTGCAGAGATGCTTTGAATTTTAACATAGAAAACTGCACCAATTGTCACTAAAATGAAAAATATCATCAATACAAAGATTGTTTCTCCTATCTTTAGTTGAGATTTTCTTGTTAATAGTTTCATTAGTACAACCTCGGACATCTTCCACCTGGAGCTAAGAGAATCTCTTCATTGAGATCTTCAAGAGATTGCTTTGCTGCAACAGTAGCAGCAACATCACTTTCAATTTTTACATTAATGGTTGTTCCTAAATTGACATCACTGCCTAAATAATCATATGCGGTTTTATAATATACAGAACAATGACTTAATGAAGAATCATCTTTTAATTGCCAAGCTTTAAATTGATATAATGAACTAACATATTGGTAACGTTTAAAGGCTTTCAAAAGATTACATTGATAAACTAATTCATCTTCAGAAAAGATTACGCCAATTAATGTAGGAGTATCAAGATAATAGCTGCCATCTCCTTCTTTAATATTTTCAACTACTTTGTTATTCTTCTTTAATTTTGTAAATGAAAAGCTTCCAGATGGTTCTGGTCTTAACATAAGCACATCAATGTTTCTTGCTTCTTTTTCTTCTTTTATCTTATCTAACCATGAAGGAAGTTTTCCATCTTCTGAAATATAAATAAATCGCAACAGATACATATTATCAGGATATATTACTGAGGTTGCACTATTATCTAAAAATTCTACATTTAGAAATTGTGTTTCTGCCATCATACCATATAATTCCTTAGCAAATTGCTTGCTTTTGTCATCGTCATCAGCAACAAAATAATAGTAAACATCATCTCTTGTGAGATAGAGCAAGTTGCTAACTTTAAATGGATAATTCCAGTCAAGCGTCCAGGTGATTAATTGTGATTTCTCAATCTTTTTTGGAGAGAAGATTGGCAGAAATGCAGTGATTGGCAGAAATGCAGTGTCTTTAGCAATACCACTATCTCCTATCTCAATATTTGACTGACAATTATTACCTTTGCATGAACATTCAAATGTTAATGCTGTGTCTTCGATGTTAATCTTGTTTGCTGATTTTGCTGCTTGAGATGCGCCAAGAATTGTTGTGTCAAGCTGCTGCAAAATGTTTGCGTTTATCTTGATCTCTTGGTTTGTCATGTATTTCTTTGCAATAACTATGAAAAAAACCAGAATAAGAGTACCAACTACTAAAATATAAATCCAATTGAGCTGCGCTTCCATAAATGCTTTCTTATTTATAATAAAAAATCTCCTCACTTCGTTCGTCTATTTTTTAAACTCAGTTAGTGTGATTGAACAACGTGAAATCGCTCAAAGTTCTTATTAAGTAACTTAACTTGTTGTTGTTGACTTTATTGGTGGATTAGATACTTTTACTCCATTTCCTAAACCTATAAATTTAACTTTTATCTCTCCAGCAATTGCTTTAAAACAGATTAATCCTGCAGAATCGTCAACTTTCATCTTTTCAACCAATAATGGATAATCAGGGACGAATGGAATTGTCATGACGTTCTGGTTTTTTCCAGTCTGCCATGCATCACATATTATTGGATCAACCATTTTCTTTTTATCAGCAGATATTAGTTGTGACCCTCCACCATCATTTCCACCACAGACAATAGATTTATTTGCTTTACTTGCACCTTCTTTAGATAAATCAAAGAAACAAACATACTGTACTTTTTTTGGTACAGGAATCTCTTCAATTGTCCATGAACCATATTTTGTGCTGTATTTTTTTGCTGTTGTTTCAAGCGATGTCTTTAAGCTCAGCAGATCAATATCTTCTGTTGTTTCCATCAATTTCATAATATATTTAACTCCAAAAAATAGGAGCATACCTATAATAACAATTCCTAAGATGTACATTAACATGTCTTGAACTTGTGCTTTCTTTTTCATAATAAAAAACATCTCACTTTGTTCGTGTTTTTTATATACACAGTACCACGATTTTTTACTTCTTCACTTTCTTTCTCAATTCTTCAATCGCATTGCCTGACTTTCCTTTTACTGTCTTTGCTAATGCTGCGAATGGATCTTGTTTTGCTGCATCTTGCTTTGCTGCAGCTGGTTTTGCAGCAGATTGCGGCGGGAATGATGATTTAGTCAGAGGTTGATTTAGTTTTCGATCAGTTGTTGTTGATTGCTTTGTTTGTGATTGTTGCGATACTGTTGTTTTTTCCTGCAGTTTTGGTGTATCTTTCTTTGCAGATAAACCTAATGAATCGAATTTGCTTAAAATATCTTCACGCTGTCTTTTTCTTAGCTCTTCTTTTTTCTTGCGCAATTCTGCTGACATAGGCATGAATCTTCCTGCAGATTGACGCGGGAATTGCTGCTGCGATGTGCTTAGAGGTTGTGACTGTGATTTTGAGCTTAATGGCGACAATTGCTGTGATGAAAATAACGACTTCTGCATAAATTTGATGTAATAATAATATCCTCCTCCACCTAATAAGATAAGGAATAAGAAAATTAGTAAGAGAATCGTACCTATGCCTGAGCTTTCTTCTTCTGGCTCTTCATCAAGTGATTCATCTGCTGGTTCTTGCCCTATTTCATCTCCTTCACATGCTTCACAGGATTTTCCACCACAATCAATGTCTGCCTCATCACCATTTCTTTTGCCGTCAAAACATGATGGTTGAGTGCAAATATTTTTCTCGCAAGAATTTGTCGTACAATCACTGTTGAAACTGCATGCTTTTCCTTTTTCACATGCATCGCATAATGTTCCACCGCAATCAATATCTGATTCATCTTGATTTAATATAGTATCTTCGCATGATGCTTTTTTACAAATATTGTTTAGACATTTTTTTGATGCACAGTCTGAGTCGTTTGTACAAGCGTTGTTATTGGAACATTTAGGACAATTGCCGCCACAATCTACACCTGACTCATTGATATCTTTCTTATTATTCTTACATAAATCAACTAAATCTGGTTTTCCAATAGTTACTAAACTTTCTGTACTTATTGTAACACCATCACTCGATGATACTTTCGAAGAAGTCAATCCAACATTGTTTGTTGCTTTTGCACTCCAATAATATTTAGTCTTGTTTAGCAATTTTAAACCTGAAACTGTAACTTTTGAATCTGTTGTATTTGCCCAACTAAAAACATCAGATGCTCCTTGTTTTGTACCTATTGCGAATTCATAGTATTTAATGCCAGATTCATTATCTTCATAATTAAACACTGCGCTTAGAGTGTCGAGACTGCTTGTGGTTATACCGTCGTCAATGCTTTTGAATAATGGAGCAGTTGTGTCAACGATAAATGAATGGTAACCTAACATCAATTCATCTGCATTCATCAGTTTACAGCTGAAATAATAAGTATATTTTCCATCTTTGAAATCTTTTTCGTTTGATTCGTGATGTTTGTTTGCTTTATCTCCTTGTTTTGTTGTTGTTAAATTTTCTGTCAAACTATCTTCAATTTGACCAAAACTGCAGTATTCAACTTGCTTTTCTGTTTCAAGTATAATCTTATGCTTTTTTACTGACGTTAGTAATGGGGGAGATAAAAAGTTCATACCTATTCCATAACTTGTATCTACCTTAAATGTTAATGATTTCTTTTCGCTAACGTATTTTGGATCTGTTAAACCATTGTCACACTGCACATAATAAGTGTAATCATCTTTACCATCTGACCTATCTTGTTTATCATCAATCCTTTTTATATCTGCTGCAGGATATTCATTGCTTAGTTCTTCCTGATTTATAGTTTTTAATGGAATCTCACCATATCCTGGAAATTTATTGTTCATATTAGAATAACTATAATCAGGCTGTCTTGTAAATTTACATTGTGTTAAGTCATCTGTTTTTACAACTAAATTTGTTTTTATTGGGAATTCTGTCAAGGCAGGAGGATCTTTGTTGTTGCTTGGATCAATTGTTAATGAAGTGATTATTGGAGTTGTATTGTCAAACACTAATAAGAATATCTGCTCTGCTTCTACTGAACCCTGCAAAAAACATTTTACATAGAATGTTTTTGGAATTCCCTGATCTGCGTCTGTTAATGTTATTTTTTCTGTAAATGTTTTTCCATTACCATTATTGAATTTATTAGATGGAACAAAGCTTTGCGATTGTGAATAGATACATTCTTTTGCTGTGATATCAAGAGATTCTTTTAGCTTAATCTTAAAATCAAAATCTGGCTTTTCAGAAATTCCATTAGATGGAGAAACTAATTGAATCAATTGCTCTTGTATTAATGTACGCAGGATGTAATATGATTTTGTTTCTTCAGCTCCAGATCTGTCAACAGCTGTAATTTTTACTTCATTTAAACCTTCAGCAAGATCAACTGTAATTGATAATTTTTCATTTGCTGGTTTTTCCTCAAAAAATACTGATTGAGCTGCATCAACACTGATAACTTCAACAGTTACTTTGTTGTTTGCAGGCGAATTTAATACTGCATCTGGATCTTCTATTGTTATCTCTAAATCATATGTTGAACCATACCATTGCTTTGGGTTATCTGGAGTTGTAAATTGTGCAAGATAGTCAACGTCAATCTTTGGTGGAAGAGAATCAATCTGGAATTTAACACAATTCTTCTCTTCAAATAATCCTCCTTTGCCATCAATTACTTTCTCTTGTGATTTGTAGCAAAGCCATTGCTGTGATGCCTGTGAAAATGCTGCATCTATTGAATAGATTGGATTGTAAATGTTTTCTTGTTTTGTTGGATCTGGTTCACAAAATGAGTTGCCTTCTGTGTTTTCAGTAATGCAAAAATATGTTTTGTCACAATCAAATCCTATTGCTGTTTGCCCAAAAAAAATGGACTTTGGATCATCTGAGCAGCTGAAGAATAATTTTTCTGCAATATCTGTTCCTTTGTAAAATAATGATGTATCAAAAGGTTTTGCGTTAATATCTATAATTGTTGTTTTTGGCGCCTGCTTATCAAGCACAAATTGAATCTCATCTTCATGCTGTTGGCCATCAATTGTACATGAAATAGGATAGATGTATTCCTTGCTTTCACTTAGTGTTATCTTTGAAGAATATTTGTATGCTTTTCCTTCTGGAATCTCTATTTCTTGAGTTTCTTGGAATGCTGTGCCGCCAACTGTACAATCTGCTTCTGCCAATGTTGTTGCTTCTAATGTGATCTCACCATTGTCTAATATTCCTGTTGGCTGTACATTCTGGATCATCAAATCTGCATCTACTTTGAGCAAGAAAGAAGTCTCTCCTTTATTACCTAATGAATCTGTGCAAGAAACTGTGTATCTGTAAACTCCATCCTCTAAATTATTGTATTTTACCTGGAAAGCTTTGCCTGTGTCAATATCAATCTCACTGTTCTGATTATTCTCAAACTTATCTGTACATGTTGCTTCTTCATCTAATGTTACTGTTATCACAACACTTGATTCTATGTATGGATAGTCAGTATCAGGAATCACTTGATATTTCATAGTTATTTCAGGAGGTTTTCTGTCAACATCTATTACTGCAGATTGAACTTCTTCAAGATTATCTGAATAATCAACTGAATAATAATATAGATTGTATAACCCATGATCAATTGGCAATGTAAATTGTTTGTCTGGTTCTGGTTTGTAGAGTTTGTCTGGATAACATTGAGGGTTAGTTGTTTTGTTATAACAGTAATATGTTTCTTTCAATCCACTTGATGGACGTCCTCGTACTGAGTCATCTGTCACTGAAAATAATAAATCAACTGTTCTTGTCTTTAATAGTGTCAACAGAATTGTTTTAGGAGGTGTGATGTCTAAAACATTGCCTAACATCTTATCACCTGGATCTTGAAATCCATCACCATCTGCATCTTTGTAACAATTCCAATCATAATTCTTTGAAGTGTTCCAGTAACATGTAGGAATGTTCATGAAATTTATGCTTGGGGTAGTTATTTTATTTGTGCCAGAGATTCTTTTTCCATCTTTGTACTGCACGCCAATTTCTGATTGATCTCCACCATGACATTCTTCTGATGTTAGAAAATCAGTGCAAGCGACTTCTGGTTCTGGCGAGCAGACGAAATCATTGACAGCAGTGCCTGCTTTGTAACATTTTGTTTGTTCTGAACTGAATTTTTTGCATTTGTTAACGTCACAATAATCAAAGATTGCATTGAATGATGATTGTTCACATTGGCTGCAAATATTGAAGTCTATGTTTGTTTCCTTGCAGATACCTATCCCTAACTCTGGATAAAGCATTGACCATTCACAGTCTCGTGTCAGACATTTGTTGTTAAATGCAACGTCTTTGTTTGTGTTTTTTAATGCTGAACATGATTCCTTGGTTTTGTAATCTGAACAAACATCAACACTCTTACACTCTTCAAATGCATCTTTGACTGTCTTTGTTGATTCATAATAACATAATGGCACTTCCATGCAATCTTTTCCATTAAAATCATCATCATCATTTATTAATTTACTTTGTTTTGATGCATACATATTGAAAGGATTGCCGCAGAAGATGCAAGCGCTTTGATAGACGCAACTTGCAAATCCTTTTTCATCTGGACCATAGCAATATTTATTTGGACCTTGTTTTTCACAGAATGTATCTCCTGGATCATTTTTTCCTTTTGATTTTAACTGATTCTTTTCATCACAAGAATATATCTCTGTATCATAAGTTGTAAAATCTTTTAAAGGGGTTTTAATACAGAACTCTGAACCTTGTTTGTATGGTGTTATCAAACAAATTTCACTACCTGAACTTTCACAGACTACGTCTGAATCTATTTTTTTAGTTGTTTTGGGATAATTTGCCCGCACTACATAACAATAGTTTTTGTTTGCTTCAATCTTATTATCAATTAAATCAGGTGAAAGAGTATTTTCAATATTAGGTGACCATTTACCTGTATCTGCTGTTGCAGGTGTTAAACAATCTTCTTTTGTGCCAATACAACGAAGTAATGTTACAGGTACAGGACAATTTTTTATGTCATAATTAATGATAATCTCTTTTTTACCTGCAATATGATTTATTTTTGTGATTGTAAATGGTTTTGAGCTTGTTGCATCCTGACAAGCTGGACATTCATCACAAGAATCTGGAATACCGTCTTTATCACAATCGTTTGATTCACCTGTACAGCATACCCAGAAATTGTTCACTGATTTGATATATTTTGCATAAGTTTTTGTTGAAACTTTACAAGCTGCAGGCCAAGTATCTGGAGATTTTGTTGGAGTTGTTGAATCATCACATTTTAAACCATTGCATTCAATATCTTCACAATCTATCTGCGAGTTATCGTTGTTATCAATGCCATCATTACAAATTTCTGTTTTTGGGCAGTTTTCTAGTTTAATTTCATCACCATATTTGCCATTTTTACATTCGATAACCTCCTGGCAACCATCATCGTCAATACTAACTGCTAACTTGTCACCATCTTTACAATCTTTTGGCGGTTGATCTTCACATTTCTTTCCAATATATGAATCTTGTTTATCATAACAGTATTTGCCAGCGCCACATTTCTTACCACCGCAATCACAATCTGTATCTGGCTTTGTTAAGCAAGTAGATAAGCCAAGCTCTGAATTCATTGCTTTTGAAGTACAATCTTGATCATTGCTTGCATCTGACCCATAATCTGTTTTTCCATCATCATCATTATCAATGCCGTCATCACAAGCAGTGCCTGTTTTTGGAGCTGTTGCATCTTTTTCCTGCTTACAATAATCCACACAATTTGCTGCAGTGTATGAATTATATTTATCATTGTCTTCAATGAGTGATTTTTTATTGAATACACCAACTTTATCATCTTCACAAAATTTTATTGATACGTCAAATTCTGCTCCAATTTGAGAATTAGATGCAGTATAACAGCAGCAACCTAACTCGCAAATCGTAGGAGCTTTTGGATCTGGATCAATAATACCATCTGAAGAACTGCATTCTTCGGCTGTTAATGCAGTACACTGCCCAGAACCAGGGATATAACATTCAAAGTAATCTGTATCATCAGCAGAAGTTTTTTGCAAATTTAAGAGAATACTAACTAATAAAACTATTAATATACCTATAACTACAACAAACCTCTTTTTACTTATGTATTTTAACATAGTATTTATCTTGTTTCAGAGAATTGAAGTATATATACTTTTGTATTTATCGTATGCCGAAAAATACAAAACATTTATATATAACAATAACCTTACAAATTGTAGTGGAATTGTATGGATACTGTAGAATATACAATAAGACCAACAAAACATTTCATATTTGGCTGGATGAAAAAATGGGATTATGATATAGAATTACTCAGAACAGCTTTAGAAACAGCATATAAAATAGAAAAAGTTGGAAAAATTAAATATGAAGCTTATTTTAGAGCAAAAGGTAAAAGCAGAAAATTAATATTTGTTAAAGATGATGTTGCCAAAGATATAATCATAATAACAGGAGCTGAAGGAAAATGAAACAATGTAATATTTGTGAAAAAGGAATGCTTGAAAAAGTAGAGGACATACTCCTTGAGATTGAGAATTATGCATTTGTTGTCAAGGGAGAAAGATGCAATTCCTGCAATGAAGAAATTCCTTTTGAAGAAGAGACACAAAAAACAATAAACACAGCTAGAAAACTCGGAGTTTGGCCTGAACCATTGAAATTATATAGACATTTTTCTCGAAGTGGGGGTGGACTTGTCTTTCGTGTTCCTAATGATTTAGAACGCCAAATGCATCTCTCTGAAAAAACAGAAATAGGCATAAGCAAAGTAGGCCGTAAAATTATTATTGAACCAATTGAGAATTGATAAATGTATTTTTCGAATTTACCGCAAAAAACTAGTTGGTTATTAAGATTCTGGCTTAGAAAAAACCAATACTCTCGCTAATTGATAATCACATTTGTTTGCATCGTCGCAAGCAACTATCTTAATTGGATAATAACCTAGTTCTGGAAAAGAAACTTCTGTTACAAGTGTATCTGTGGATAACAAGTCACAAGATTCAAATGATGATATGATTGAATCAAACTTATTTTTATCCAGAACATCGTTTGGATTTACAATACAAGGTGCAGAAGTTGATGTAGAATACATTGCGTAACTCTGTTGATCCATTGCACCAGCTATATGAAAATCTTCATCAGGATCATATGCTTTTACTTCAATTTGAGCAGCTGAACCTGCTTCTAAGACAATATCTACATATTTTCCTAATTCTACCATCTGGTGTGATTCTAAATCTTCTGCTGCACTTAAATCTTTAATTAGATCAATTGCAGGAACTCTGTTTTGGAGTGCAACTTGAAATCTATAAGGTTCTCCGTCAATAAGTTTTGATGAATCTTCAATCACTAATATGTCATCGTATGCTGGATCATTATTCTGGTCATTAGGGCTGCTTGAAATGCCAACATTGTTTAACTTGTAAATTTTCATCTTTTGTTTTAAGCATTGATATTTAATCAGTTTTCCGTCTTTAACTGCATCGCATAACTGCATGTCTTCATTTGCTGCATCTTGAGTCATGTCAAAGAAGATATTGTTAATATCATTTTTTATTAGATATGAAACTAAAGCATGAATCTGCTTGATATGAATTGGAACAAGCACTTTGTTTTTAATGAATGCAATATCTGATTGCTGGCCTTCATTGATGATTTTGCCTGATAATGTTAAAACAGCTTCAACACCTTCTTCTTTGATAACAATTGTAGTATTTGCTTCTCCAAGAACAGCTTTTCCCTGATCAACTAATTCTTTTAATTCTGGAAAGTTTTCTAATTTAATGCAAGACTTGACTTTTTCATTAATGTATTTTTCTAACAAGTCTTGAATTGAAAATGATTCTGGCTTATTTAAATCATAACTATTTGGATGAGTGCCACAAAAAAATAACTTTTTTTGATCCTCTGTTAATCTATTTAAGTCACATAATGGAACTAATGGCATAAAGCCGGGGTAATTTCCAAACGGATTTTGGATATTGTAGACTGATTTTGGATCTTTTACTAATTTTACAATACCATAAGGATACTGAGGAACATCAGGATGGTTGCCAAAAAATTTTGGGGCAGTTAATCCATAAGCAACTGTTGTTTTTGTTTCTGTCTTATCTTTATATTTGAGTGATTTCACATCTGTAATCTGCAAAGCTCCAGGAATTCCGTTTTCTGCTTCAAAGATTGCTCCGCCTTGTCTGCCAAGCAAAACTAAACCTTCAGTTGTTGTCTGCTCTAAGCAAGAATCAATATATTTATTGTACTTTTTTATCTTTGCCTGTATGTCTACCTGTTTCTGCTGCTCAACTTCTGACTTTTTTTCAGTTGAAGAATGTAATAAATTATAAACTAGGAAGATTGAACCTAATACAACAATACCTATTATTACAAAAAATGTGATTTGGGCTTTTTTCATAAAAAACTATCCATTTACTGGTAATTCCATCTGATTGCTGCTTAAAATAGCAGCTAATTGCGGTGAGATAATTGGTTCTATTGCTGGAACAAGTGCTGGATTTATTGGAATTGCCTGCAGTTGCTGTCTTATGCGAAGCTTTGATGTAAGATCTGAAAATTTATTATAAGGAATTCCATTTTCGTCTTCTGTCTTTGTAAATAAGTAAGTCAATGAACTTGTAGATATTGGAATCATATTACAGTAAATATCCTGATCTGCCTGAGCAATTTTAGTACAGTCAATATTTTGATTGAATATGCCGATAATTGGATTGAAATAAATTATTGCCGTAAAATAACGAAGCGAATGGCTTCCTGTCTCTCCAGAGCTAGGATCCCATTTTCTTTCTGTAATTCCAAATATCAATTGGTTTGCTGCAATGTTTTTTAGCAGATAGAAATTATTGAAATCTGCAATCTCAGCAATTATATCAGAACCTTGAAAACTCTTTGATTTAAATGCATCAAGCTCTTTTTGACTTGAATGTAATCCGATTAATGTATTTGCGAATCCTTTCAATTGGCTGTTGTGTTTATTATAATTCTCCTGTATATCTTTTAAATTATTTATACCATTCTTATTATAGATAATTGCCTTTAGCTTGTTGTTGTAATAAAGATGTTCTGAACATTTCTTGTAGATACCATAACGGGAGCTGTCTTCTTCTTTTATATCACATTTAGCTGCATCCTCATCAAAGAAATCCCCGCTTTTTACAAAGCCAAGTGTATTGAATAATTCTGTTGGATCAAATGTGATTGAATCTTGTTCTGTGTTTTCTGATTCAACCTTATTAACTGTAACACCAAGATAGGTTTGATCTTTGACCTTTAAAATACAGAAACTATTGACTGCATCTTTGATAAGAATATTTGCAGCTTCTGTTTCTGCTGATATAGAATTGTAATTTAATGTTTGGTCAGCTGGAGCACAATGCAATGTGAATTCATTGTCTCCTGCGATGTCTAACAATTGTATTGCTAATACTTTTGTCCTGCTTGACCATTCTGCATTGACAAGCTGGTTGTTCTTGTAGACTGGCTCGCAGAGATGATCCTTGTGAAAAAAGAATTCTTTGTTAGTGCAGAGAGAGATACCCCCAGATTTCAATTCGAGGTCTTCTGCATATTCTTCGAGATTAAGCGAACCTTCTTTGATTGTTGTATATTTTTGATCACATTGATCTTCATCATCATATGCTGCGCTTGGACAAGCACATGAGAATGATTCTGTGCAAAGATTGCTGCCGTCTTGTTTTAATGTTTCCAATTCAATTGTGTCATTGTACCAGTTATATTTTGGTGTTGGTTCTTTCCATTCTCCACCTTTGCAGATGTAGAACTTACCATCTCCTGTTGTTTCAGATGATACTGCTTCCCCTTCACTAACACAATTTGGTCCATCTTCATCTTCTGCAGGATTCCAGCAGGAGTTTGCAAAACAACAACTTGAATAATCATAAGAATCTTTATCTACCCATGGAACTGTGGAGAGTTTCATTGGAATCTCTTCGAGCTCTAAGTTCTTTGCTTTTGAATCTGTAAGAATTAACTCTTCTGCGGGATAACCTAGCTTTACTGCTGTTTTAAGTGCTTCTTTTTCTTCATCGCTTAAAGTATCTGTTTCTTTAATGTTGTCTTCATTAAACACTAAAAAAGTATTATCTGGCAAACATGCAGAAATATATTTGTTTGTATTATCAATTGCAATTCTTTTTGCTTGGCAAGTATTGTAGTTTCGTTCAAGAGAGAATAAAGGTTCTTCTTGAGGTTCTAAAGCATCATTGCTTGTGATAAAATGAAATGCTGATGGAATAATAGGTGTTATAGTTGCTGTTTGTAATGCATTACAAGTCCAGATTTTTCCTTTGACTGCGTAGTAGCCTTGTTTTGAATTATCATCAATTGGATCATTGAATGGTTTTGCATAATCAATGTAAGTTGATTTGACACAAGCGCCGTTTGGAATCTTTAAAAGATTGCCGTCAATACTGTCATGTGTTGGATTTTCTTCATTATAAGTTATTTCTTTTCTTTCTTTTGTTTCGTAATTAAATTCCTGCATACAACAACGAGAACCTGTCCATCTGCCACTTAAGTAGAAATTACAAACATTATGAAGATAAGGATCGAATTTATTTTCTTCTTCTGGAGATTTAAGATCTTCCTTTACATATTCAGGATTTTGGCGGAGAACTGCGGTATCTTCAGATTCTATGGTGAAATCAATATCACTCGTTGAACTTGTAATTTTTGCAGCTTCATCGAGAGTTATCCATTCAAAAACATCTCCTTTGCCTTGATCAAAGTAGTGATTGCAATAGAGTGGTACTTTTTTCTCCCCTAATTTATATAAACCTAAATCTGTTGTTCCTAATCCGCGCAGTTTAACTTTGTTTTTAGTTCCAAAGTTTCCTTTATCATAATCTTTTCGAGGATATGGGTTGCTTGTACAACGATATGCACCTGTTTCTGAATCAATTATTTGTATTGGTTCTCCATATTCTTTGTTATCTACACCCTCAACAATAGTTGGATATAAACAGAGTTTTTCTTGATTAGAATAATCTACTATTTCTGTTTCCTCAGGATGATTCAATGATATCTTTTGCTTGTTTTCGTTATAATTAATTACTTTATTTGTCAACCATATATAATCGTCACCACAGCATGCAACTTTTGCATTGTTGTTAAAATTAGTAATACTTCCAATTTTTTGATTATCCATATATGTACCAATACATTGATTAGAATTCCCATCCCAATCTACTTGGTACATAAATCCTGTTTCTTCACCAAACATTACTGCAGTTCCTAAATATTCTTTTTGATATGTTTTAACCTCTTTTGTATATGTAATCTCTGGATTAGACTGAGATTCAACTGTTGTTTGTGTTGCTTCACCTGATCTTCCTGATAAACTAAAAACTCTTGGAATCTGCTCATCTGGTTTTTTTCCTTCATTCTTTTTATACCATTCTTGGTCATTTCTAATGTAATATCTACAATGCCCATCATTTCTTTTTGCTTCAGAAATAGTATTGTCATAGTTATCATTTTTCTTTGCTTCATAACTTATAAAAAGTTCTCTATAAGGTTCAGAATTAAATACACCTGATTTATCAAATGGAATATTGATTGATGGTGGATTTGATGAAAAATCAGTCTTAAGAAACTCATTAATTTTCCCATCATAACCCTCTTTATCAGCATATGTTTTTCTAATTACAAATGGTTTTCCAACGTAAGATTTTTTTATATCCTTATCTTTATCAGACTGAAGCCCATAATAATCTGGATTAAAACAGATTATTCCTACTTCTAATCTTAATTTCGTATCACCTTCATAAGATTCTGTTGCTCCAGAACTACTTGGCTGTTTATTTGGATCCAATTCACCTTCATTATAGTTTTGATCTGTCAGAATTATATCTGATTCTTGTGGGGAGATTTTATCACTTTTTTCATCACCCTCGACTGAATCATCTTCAATTTCTTCAGGAGGTTCATCTCCTTGTTCAGCAACAATCACTTTAGAAAGCACACTTATTAGTACTATAATTAGAACTATAAATATCAAATACTTGCTTGTATTCCCCTTTTCCATAAATATCCTAATCAATTTTTGATGTGCAAATATATAAATGTTTCTTTGAGAATTTTGCTATCCGACAAAATTCTCTTATTTACGCCTGTCTTTGAAAAAATTCATATATTTTATTATTTAGTAAATCTACGCAGGAGTACAAGTAATGAGCATTCTTAAGTGGATACAAATATATATATACTCTAATAAATTAGTTTTCTATCAGATGTCAAAATTAACAGATTATATAGAAAAAGAACTAAAAAAAGGGTTTTCTATCGAGAAGATAAAGGAAACACTCCTTAAGTATAAGTATCCTGAAGATGAGATAAATGAAGCTTTAGTTGAGGTTAAACAATATGAATTTCCACAGCATAAATGGAAAAAACCTTTATTGTGGGAAATGATAGGGGTTGTTGGAGGGTTGATATTAATAATTATTCTGCTGATTTATCCTTTTGACAGAGTTGGAGAAGGAGTTCAGGAGAAAATAGTTCCAGAGAAACCATTAACTGTACCAGAATGTGATGGGTTGCAGCCAGCAAAGAGAGATGTTTGTGTATTGAGATTAGCTGCACAAAGGAATGAAACAGAGATTTGTGTTGTGATGAATGATGTTTCTCGAAAGATTGACTGCTATCAGAAAATTTGGGAGAAGAATGAATGCAGATATCTGGAGATTATTGGAGAGGATGCGGATGAGTGTTATGTGGGGAAGGCGGTTCTGGAAATGGATTTTACATATTGTTATAAAACAAAAGATGTTGAGAAATGTTTTGAAAAACTGTTTTTATTAAATAATACTAAAGATATTTGTTTGAAAGAAGGTTATTTGGATAAAGACTGTCTTGATTATTATATCAGCACGACTAATGAAATTTCTTTATGTGATAACTTTGATATATATAAAAAAGGTTTTTGTATTTATGATATAGCTATCAGAACAAACAATAAAGAGTTATGCAACTATGATTTCGGTAAACCACTTACAACATTTTCTTGTAAGTTTAAAATTGCGTCTAATAAAATGGAAAAAGAAAACATAATAAAAGAATTTCAACAATTAATGATTGAGAAATATGAAAAAGGACATATTAACACCAATGAATTTATCTTTGATATTGCAGTAATAGAAAAAGATATAAATTATTGTAAATTAACAACTAATGATAAAATCGAATCAATAAACAGTTTAAAAAATAATACATTTTATAATATGTGTTTACTAATAGTTGCATTACAGAATAATCAATCAGATATTTGCGAACAGATATCTGACATCACTGATCAAAAGGTATGTAAAGAAATAGTAAAAGATCAATGCAAAATTAATAAATATGTTGATATTTGTAATTAAAGGTTGATATGATATGAATTTAAAAAAATGTTTTAAAAAGTCATTATTGTTGATTATATTTATATCCTTATGTGGAATAGCTTTATCTGCTCCTGAAGGTTATATCACCAAATTACATTACAATGACTGCGATGGGGGAGCTGTTAGTGAAGATGTTGGTGAATGCTTAGTTTCTTGCGTAGTTAGTTGTGATACTCTCGATAAAGGAAAAATAGTTGCAGAGCAGTTTGTAAAAGCTGGAACTGAGGATGGATATGGTAATGAAGGCTGGATGGATAGTTGGGTTGATCTCTACTTTCCTGATGGAAAAAAACTAACAGTTAATACAAAAAATAACAAAGATCATTTCAATTTTGAAAACTTTAATAGCGGTGATTATTCCGGTAGTTATAAAAATCTATTAGTTGGAGTGAATATAAAATTACAACAGAATGAATTAATAGTAGAAACAGCTAATAAATTCAGTGGTGCATGTCCAGGAACATTTTTAAATTGGTACGCTAGTTATGATACAGGCAATTTAGATCATTATTGTTATTGTGCGTCACATCAAAATAATGAGAAGTTAGAAGATATATCTTATGATGGCAGCTGTGATACGTAATAAATGAAAGAGAGATTTTTGGATTAGAAGAATTTCAAAGGAGGCATAGAGCATTTTCTCAATTACTTGTTACTGAATCAATTTCAAAAGCAGTATTATCAGTGAATCTGTTATATGGATAGAGCATTGCAAAATAAAGATATAGGGAACTGCAAAAGTTTACTGGAAATAATAGATTGAACTGCAAAAAGTTTTATGAAATAAAGGATATTATTACTTGAAACAGTTAAAGTAAACACTTCCAAAAATGAAAAGGCAACCTTAGTATCAATCCTTTTTTCTTTTTCTGAGAACTCAGATTGACAAGATATGCTTTTTTCATAGGATATTCTTTTAGAAATGATTGTAAACCTAAGAAATCATCATTTTTCAGCATTTTTTTGTATTTTACTTCAATAGGGATTTGTTTTTGTTTTTCATCAATAATTATATCTACTTCATGCTTGTTTTTATCCTGCCAGAATTTTATCATTTCTGGATGTATGCCTGATTTTAGCAATTCTGTAATACAATATGCTTCAAAAAGAGTTCCTTGATCATGGCGAAGATGCAGCACTGTGAAATTATTAGTAAAATAGTTTCGTACACCATTGTCAATAAAATAAATCTTCGGAATCTTTACAAGTTCTTTATTTTTATTTGTGAAAAATGGCCGTACAACTGCAATAAGATATGTTTCTTTTATTATTTCAATATAATTTATCACTTCATTATAATCTAAGCTGCTCACTTGACAAATCTCTTCATATTTTATTTTTTGGCCATTATTAACTGCGATATATTCAATTAATTTCTTTACATTCATGATCTTATTAATATTTAAGTATTCCACCAAATCTTTTTTAATGTATAAATCAAAAATGCTTTCGAGCACAGCAATCTTTTCTTCTTTTTTGTTTTTTAATACTACTTCAGGATAGCCTCCAAAAATAAGAAACTCATTTAATAAATCATTGAGTTTTCCAATTGCTTGGAAAAGATTCTCACCTTTGATAGAAACAACATTCTTCAAATGTTTTATTGCTTCTGCATCTTCTTTAAACCATAAGAATTCTTCAAAGTCCAAAGGATATATATTATTGATTATCTTCCTGCCCGCCAAAGATTCCTGAATTAACGATTTTATCTTTAGAGAAGAGGAACCTGATGCATATACTTTTACTGATGGAAGATTATCATACAAATTCTTCATAATAATTGATATATCACCATAGCGTTGGAATTCATCCAAAAAGAGATAAAAATTTTCTTTCTTTTTCTCCTGAAATCCATTTATTTTCAACGTATTTAATACATTTTCATAAGTATTTACTTTCTCATAATTTGTGAAAATATCCAAATCCAAAAATAATCCTTTCTCTTTCTGATTTACACACAATTCTTCAAAAAGAGTTTTCAGTAATGTAGTCTTGCCTACTTGCCTTGCACCCAGTAAAAGAGATACTTTCCGTTCATTTTTTTGCTTCAGTAGATGTGCATATATTTTTCGCGGTTTTGCCATAATCTAAACCTTTACAATTTTTAATTTTAGATTAATCTAAAATTTATGTGTTTATAATTTTAGAATAAACTAGTATATAAATCTTGTTGTTTATACAACTTCAATCCCATCAGCTATAATCTTTCCTTCTGATTTGTCTTTGTTCCATCTCTAATCACATAATTATTTTTCCCTTTATTCTTTGATAGAAATAACTTAATTCTTGTATTGCTTTTATTGAGAATCCCTTGTCTAACATTCTGCCATAATATAATACATCATTTCTTATTTTCCTATAACGATCAAATATCATAAATAGCTCTCTGTCATTTTCATTATCACGCAGAAAATATGCTAAACATATATGGTTCTGCACCTTATAGCCTTTTTGAGCAACAAATGCATGCAATAACTCTAAACAACCTTCATACATATCGCTGAAGATAATCTCTGCATTAGTATCATCTATCTTATGGTTCTCAACAAAATCTTTTCTTCGTTTTGCAGAATGCAATAATGATTTTATTCTTTCTGAATTGGAAGTCATCTTTATTGCATTTTTGTCATCTATACAACTATGCCAATCCATATTAAAACACCTTGACCATGCCACGTACGATAATCCCATTAATAATACTGTTAAGCAATTCTTTATTCTTTTTTTTTAATTGGTTCACCCCTTTTTTATCATAAACAAATAATTGTATCGGCGCACCAAACTGCTGTTCAAATCTCTGCAAATCCAAATCTAACCCTTTCTTTGTTTCTGTAAAAAGTGCAATATCATAGTCACTTTTCTCAGTATCTTCACCAATTGCATGAGAACCAAAAAGAACAATCGTCGGATAATTCAACTGCTGTTCAAGATATGCAATCAATCCGCTTTTTTCCAGCTGCATCAGTGAATCTGTTATCTTGTATACTTTATACCTCTGATTTTCTCTGTTTGCTAAATAGAAAAAGTTTGAATGTATCTTTTTTTTGATAATGAGCTGCTCACCTTCTAATTGTTTAACATATCTGATTACAGAAGGCAGCCCTAAATTTAATTTCCTGCTTATTTCCCGCAACCTAAACAGTTCAGTAGAATTATGTAAAAATAGTTCTAATATACGGTAGCCATTATAATTTTGTATCATGCGATATCTAAATATATCATTTGATATATAAATATATCGAAATTTTGTACGTAATAAACGAAAGTTATGTGTTTCATGGGGGAACTGCTATTTGGCGCTGTTATAACGGAAATATATTTTAATGAGAAGATTGATGTGAATACAGTAAATAACATTAAAAATAAAATCGATAAAGATAAATTAAAACAGTATCTTAAATAATATTCAAAGATGCTGAAAGCAAAAATACTAAAGTATTTCTAATTTTGGATTAAACTTCTTCAATCCCATCAGCTATAATCTTTCCTTCTGATTTAGTTTTGTTTAGTTTATATCTAAAATATACATTTTCTAATGACTGCTTTGCTGATGATTCATTCATGCCTAATGTAACAAAGAAACTAACAATATCTTTTGGATTTTTCATCTGATAGGGATGTACTGCAAATGATGCAATGATGCAATTTAATTTATGTTTTTGTGCTAAACTTATGTTTTGCATTACTCTGCCAAGATAATCTTCGTCATTGCTCTTTATGTTCTGCAATGAAAATGCAAGCAGTATCTTATTTTTTACCATGAGCTCTGCAAGAACATTGTTTAGACCAGAAGAGCGCTGCTTAATTGTATCTTTGCGTTCAAATCTCTCTAAGTTAATAATTGCAGCTGGTTTTTCATTCTCAATCAATTGACGATTATCAGCTGAATCTGCTTCATAAATAACCAAAGCAGGAAATTTTTTAGCCTTAGAAAAATCTTTTTTTGACGCAATTATTGCAGAGAAAATATGAAGCCTTGTTGTTTCCTGAAAGGATTTCTTCTTTACAAAATTCTCCAATGAATATAAAAAACAAAGACTTTTGTAACTAAGAGCTTCTGCTATCTTGATGAATTGTTCTTCATTATTGTTTGGAATTACGATGTCGCAGTACATTGTTAAAACCTTACCATACCTACAGCTTAATAATCTGCAATCCGTTTATTCTCTCAAAATCTTTATCAAGAGTCAACAGTTCAACATCATGCACTAAACATGTTGCTGCAATAAGAATGTCAACTCTCCCAGTCATAATACCATGATTTATAAGATACTCCTCAATCTCTACACCCTTATAAGCAACTTTATCATCAATAGATAATATATGCACACTTCTTATAAATTGCATCAATATTTCTTTTTTGTTTGGATGCGCATCAACAAGAAGTTCATTAATAGTTAGCGCGCTAATTGCAGCTGAATGCAGTTGAATCTGTTGTTGGATCTCTTTGTATTTACCCCTACCTGAGAATAATTCAATTATTGCTGAAGTATCAAGAATAATCATTATAATCTTTCTCTCATATTTTTAGAACGCTGAACAAATTCAATATTCATTTCTTCTCTTCTTTTTCTAACTTTTTCTTTCCACTGTTTTGTTTCTGATTCACTCATCTTTAACGCTCCAGCAAATCTTGCAGCTGCACCTATCTTTTCTTTTGATAGCCTTAAAACTACATCACTGAAACTTTCATCACCATATTTAACTGATTTTAACGCATTGTATGCTTCTTCTGTAATAGTTAATGATTTTATTACCATGTTACCGTTAAGTGTACACTTATATTTAAATATATTGCTTGTTTTCTAATAACACACATGTCTTACAAACTGCTGTTGCACTTGGTTCTTTACAGTGATTACAATAGTTTACTTTTTTTTCATGCTTAATGGAGAGCTTCATTAATTTCTTCTTATTCTTTAAGAAGAGATTAATAATATTTTTCTTTGCGTCTTGGTGCTTTTGTTCATACTTATTAAGTAATTCTCCAATAACACCTCTGTATGCCTGCACAACATAAGGACATTCACCGTATTCAATGTTAAACTTCATCAGAAAAGAATATGCTGCAATCTGTTTTTCTGGAATAAAATATAATGGTTTTATCCTTGGAACAAACAAATCATCTTCAATAACACCTGTTTGAGGGCCCAAGCGAGCAGATAGTTGTGGAGTGCCTCTTAAAAGATTCATTATTATTGCTTGAGATTCATCGTCAAGATTGTGACCTGTTGCAAGCTTTGATGCAGAATAAATACGTGCGTATTTATTCAGTAATGTTCTGCGAAATGCACCACATAAAGTACATGGTTTTGTGTTTTTATGTGTTGTTGCTAAGAATTTATCCAAAGATTTTCCAAAAGAATCCTTGTATGAAACAATATTTAATGAGATTGCATGTTGTTTACAAAAATCGTTTACTGTTACTAATGTCTTATTACGATAACCAGCAATACCTTCGTCAATTGCAAGAGCTGCAAGAGTGAATGATAATTTTGGTTTAAGTTTATTAAGAATATATAACAAAGTTATACTGTCTTTTCCACCTGAAACAGCAACAACTATGTGATCATTTTTCTGGATAAGGCTGTGTCTCTTTATTGTTTTTTCAACTGTTTTTTCAATATACAATAAAAAATGTTGTTTACAAAATGTTGGATTAATGTATACAGCATTGTTTGTACATTTGGTGCAATGCATTTTTACCCACCAGAAACTACTGAAAGAATTTTTACTGAATCTGAATTCTTGAGCTTGCAATCATTTGTAACTAACTCATTGTTGACTGCAACAAGAACTGCTTCAGGATTTTGATTTAATTTTTTTAACAATCCATTAACTGTACCTGTAAATTGTAAGTTTATTATTTGATTTTTTCTTTCAATCAATATTTTCATCTTATGCACCATCCGTAAATAGATGCAATTGATCATTTACTTCTGTATCATCTAATAATGCAATAGGATTCAACTGAACGATCTGCTGATTAAATAGTTTTTCCTCTAAAAAATATGCACCAGTAACTATTGCAGGAATATTGTACTTTTCCATAAGCTGCAGTATCTGCTGAATATTTTTTTGTTTATTTTGTGCACTATAAATTGGTTCTGTTTTATAAATGATTGTATTGTCTAATACAGATTGATAGTTATCAAGTATTTGTTTCTCCCCGAAAAATATAACCTTACAGCCACGCTTGAGCATTAATATTGCAGCAAGTATTGAACGTTTATCTTCAATAGATACTATAATAGTGCCTTCAATACCTACAGGCAGACCACCAAATGCTACAACTTTGCTTGTAAATAAAAATGCTTTGTTCTCTAATAATTCAATACCTAAATCTAATTCAGCATGCTTAAGATTAACTTTTTTCTGAAATGTATTGACAACAAATTCACCTATTGCTTTGTCTAACTCAATCGATGGAATTGCATCTTTATCAATACGCTGTGTTGAAATACGAAAAGTTGTACAATTCTTTAATTGTGCTGAAAAATAAGAAGTAATTGCTTGTTTTATATTGTTAATACTATCATCTATAACTATTGCAATGCTGTAAGAAGCAATACCAAAAACATACCTTAATCTTCTTATCAATAGATTGTATTCGTCGAGAATACTATTATAATCATATGATATAGATTTATCAAATGATTTTAGATGCAACAAGATTCTTCCCCTAGGATTGCTTAAAGAGATATACTGTATAGTTAGTTTATTCAATAATTGTTTGATATTTTCCATCAATTGTTCCTCAAAAACAAATCTGTTTTTTCCCTTTGTAGCTATCTCTGCATATCTAATTATACAATAAACTTCATTTTTTGTCATTTTATGATAAGGATTTTTTGCTTCTATTAAAAATATTGCGGAAAAACTGAGAAAAAGATTATTTTTTTCAGAAAAAGTGTTTATTCTTCCAAAATATCCGAAAAATATCCGAAAAACTCGCCGAGTGGTTGTAGATTAGTCGCTATTAGCTACTTGCCGATAACTACTCTCTAACTTACCACAGTATTTAAATATAACTTGTTATTTATAAAGCCTTTATATATAATTATTACTTGGGGTGTGACATTATGGCAAAGAAGAATATTGAAAAAACTGAAAAAATCGATAAAACAAAACGTGATATACAAGTTGTAAATATTGTAGTAAGTACATCATTAGAGCATGATATCCCTTTAGAAAAAATGGCTGCTACATTGAGCAATACAGAATATAATCCTGAACAATTTCCAGGATTGGTGCTTCGTATACGAGAACCAAAAACATCTGCATTAATATTCAGCTCTGGAAAGGTTGTTTGTACAGGAGCACGATCAATGGATAAGGTGGAAGAGTCTATCAAGAAGATTATCAAAAGTTTAGAGAAGATCAATGTCAAAATAACAGTAAAACCAAAAATCAATATCCAAAATATTGTTGCATCTGGTTCTGTTGGAATGGATCTAAACTTAAATGTTCTAGCAATGAAATTAGAGAACACAGAATATGAACCTGAACAATTTCCAGGATTAGTCTATAAATTACCTCAAGCAAAAGCAACATTTCTATTGTTTAGTAATGGTAAAATTGTCTGTACAGGAACAAAAAGCGAAGATGAAGTACATGTTGCAGTTGACAAATTGATTGAAAACTTGAGAAAAGTAAGAAAATAAAAATGAAAACTTTTCCATTTTTTTAATAATCTATTTAAAATGCAACAATATTCTTACTAATTATGGAAGTAGCTGAACAAATAAGCAAGTTTCAAGAATTTCTGGAAATGCATTATCATGCAAAATTACTAGAAATAGCACGATTAGGACAGAAGTTTATTGAGATTGATTTTGAAGAATTAAGCAAATTTTCTCCAGAATTAGTTGATGATTTAATAGAATACCCTGAAGAAACCATTAAAGCTTTTGAACTCTCTTGCAGCAATTTTGATCTCCCAAATGAAACAAAAGAGATTAGAATAAGAATATTTAATCTAACTGCAGAGCAAAGAATTCTTATTAGAAATATTCGTTCAACACATATTGGAAAACTTATTTGGTTTGAAGGTGTTGTCAGGCAGAAGAGTGATGTAAGACCACAGGTTACCTCTGCACGATTTGAATGCCCTAGCTGCGGAAATATAATCACAGTATTACAACTAGATACAAAGTTTAAAGAACCAACACGCTGCGGCTGTGGAAGAAAAGGGAAATTCAGATTATTAACAAAAGAACTTGTTGATGCACAAGGTTTGGTACTTGAGGAATCCACAAAAGATCTAGATGGAGGGGAACAACCAAAAAGAATCAATGTCTTCTTGAAAAATGATTTAGTTTCTCCAATATCTGAGAAAAGAACAAATCCTGGAAGTTCTGTTAGATTATCTGGGATTATTAAAGAAGTACCAATCATATTAAAATCAGGAGGACAATCAACAAAATTTGACCTTATTGTTGAAGCAAATCATGTTGAAGCAATACAAGAAGATTATACTAATATCAACATCTCAGAGGAAGAAGAAAAGAAAATACGAGAATTATCACAAGACCTAAAATTAATGGAAAAACTAACCCAGGCACTTGCTCCAGGAATATTTGGACATGATAGAATCAAAGAAGCTCTTTTGATGCAGTTTGCTGGAGGAGTGACTAAAACAAGAGATGATGGTGTAAAGACGAGAGGAGATATTCACGTTCTTTTAATAGGAGACCCTGGTTCAGGAAAATCTCAGCTCCTTAAACGAGCATCTGTCGTTGCGCCTAAGTCAAGATACGTAAGCGGCAAGGGTACATCCGGAGCAGGATTGACTGCTTCAGTTGTAAAAGATGAATTTCTCTCTGGATGGAGCCTAGAAGCAGGAGCAATTGTGCTTGCAAATCGCGGTGTATTGATGATTGATGAATTAGATAAAATGAGCGATGATGACAGAAGTGCAATGCATGAAGCGCTTGAACAGCAAACAGTCTCTATATCCAAAGCAAATATCCAAGCAACATTGCGATGTGAAACTACTGTGCTAGCGGCAGCAAATCCTAAATTTGGAAGATTTGATCCTTATGAAAATATTGCAAAACAAATAGATCTGCCTCCTGCATTAATCAACAGATTTGATCTTATCTTTACAATCAAAGATGTACCCAATGAAGAACGTGATGAGAGAATGGCAAAATTCATCCTAACAATGCATAAGGAGAAATTAACTGAAGAACCTGAAATTCCAACAGACTTACTTAGAAAATATCTTATCTATACACGACAAAAAATCTCTCCAATATTAACTGATGCTGCGCTTGATGAGCTTAAAGAATATTATGTTAAGATAAGATCAACAGGCACAAGCGAAGAATCTGCAATAAAATCAGTGCCAATATCTCCAAGACAATTGGAAGCATTGATAAGACTTTCTGAAGCATCTGCTAAATTAAGATTGAGCGATAAGATCACAAAAAAGGATGCAAAAAAAGCTATTGCTATCTTAATGTATTGTTTAGAACAAGTCGGATTAGATCCTGAAACTGGAAAGATAGATATTGATAAAATAACCTCTGGAATTACATCCTCTGAAAGAAGCAAGATTATAATTGTAAAAGAAATTATCAATGAATTAGAAGTTAAGTTTGGAAAAATGATCCCTATTGAAGAAATTGTCAAGACAGCAGCTGAAAAGAATATTGATGCAGATAAAGTAGAAGAAACAATTGAAAAGCTAAAAAGAACAGGTGACTTGTTTGAACCAAAACCTGGAAAAGTGCAGAAGATCTAGGATGAAAAGATTTAATTTTGTCAATTTTTATGATTAGTTGTTAGTTATATTTTTAAATGAATAAGGATTTCTACTATTATGGCGTCAAAAAGACAAGCTGCGTATATTATGAGCATTCATGATGTGTTAAAATTGCCATCCCTTTTTGAAGATAAAAATAATCTTCCAAAAGTAAATGTTGTAGGGATTGTTGTTTCTGTTGATATTGATCCACAAATAAGCACTGTTGTTGTAGATGATGGAACTTCTTCTATCGTATTGCGATTTTTTGAAATGCATGAACTATTGAATTCATTAACTATTGGAAATATTGTGAAAATAATAGGAAGTCCGAGATATTTACATAATGAGATATATGTTGTTCCTGAAATAATCAAAAAAATTGATAAGCATAAATGGATTGAATACAGAAATCTTGAGCTAAAAATATTAAAGCCATTGTATGACTCATTATTACAAACACCATTGGTAGAACAACCTAAAGAAAATAATAACAATGATAAAATTACTGAAGAAACTGTCGTAGGAGATATGATTGTAGAAGAAGAAGTTGTACAAAATGAAGAGATTAAGATTGAAAAAAGCGAGAATATCCTTGATAAAATATTAATAACTATAGCTAAACTTGATACTGGAAAAGGAGCAGCATATGATGAACTTGTTTCTGCAATCAATCATCAAGATTGTGAAAAATTACTAAAGAAATTAATAGAGCAAGGCGAAATCTTTGAGGTAAAACCAGGAAGGATCAAGGTGCTGTAGAATTTAGAATACTCTATAAGAAACATAAACTTCTATGACTGCTGCGAATACTAATACTGCAATTGAGATTACTAATAACTCTGAAACATCAAATACTATGTTTTTGAATGCTTTTGTACCAACTTTGTGGCGAATGACCGCAATTGAGATTAATCCTCCAGCTAATGCTGCAATAAAGTATGACAAAATTTCAAAAATACCGTGAACCATATACTTAGAAATACCTATGGATACAATATTGATTACACCTGCTGAAGAAGCATAACCTGTTACATTTACTAATTGCTTTTTGATAAATGTACCAATCGCAGCTGCTATAACTGTAGCATTCCATGTAAGAATAAACATTGCACCAACACCATAAATAAATGAAAATAAGACGCAGATAATTAAAACACGCAGATTGTTCAATAAGATATTAGTAAAATAATCAAAGTGAAAAGCATTGCCAGATATTTGACCATTAATAGAACTAATAGTATCAATTTGAGATTTAAATAAAAAACTTGTATAAGAATCCGGAAGCAATACATACCATAATGTTAATGAGAGCATTATACCCAAAAAGAGAAACATAAACACAAACAATGCTTTTGAATGTTCTACTAATAATGTTTTTTCTGAAAGGTTTAATTCGTCTTTTTGCTCCTCAAATTTAATAGTGTTGTATACGATAGGAAAAGATAATAAAACAACTAGAAAAACCATTATCAACGACGATTGTGTTTTGAATATAAAATAACTTACAAACATTGCAATTGTTGAAAAAAGTATTCCTAAGAAAAACATCTGCCATGGCTGCTTCTCTGCATCCACTGGCTTGAAAAGATTATCTAATACCATGATTATCTTGTGGAATAAATTATTTATAAAGCTTTAGTATTTTTTGCTGTGTTGCATAAATAGATATACATTTATATACCTCTTAAGAAACCATTGCTCTATGGATAGTTATGAAGAATTATTGAATAAAGCATATGAGAAATTGCCGCAGCAAAGCTTAGAAACTACTAGATTTGAGATTCCAAAAGTAAGAGGGCATATTCAAGGTAATAACACTATTATCAGCAATTTTCATCAAATTGCTGATACTTTACAAAGAACTCCTGAACATATTCTTAAATTTGTGCTTAAAGAACTTGCTACACCAGGGGAATTAAAAAAGTCTGGTGTAATAATTGGTACAAAAATCCCAGCTTCCAGGATTAATGAAAAAATTGAGAGATATACTGAAGAATTTGTAATATGCAAACAATGCAAAAAACCAGATACAAAGCTAACTAAAGAAGGAAATTATACATTCCTTAAATGTATGGCATGTGGAAGCAAATATTCAGTTTAATTCTTGCGAATTTCATTCAGCAAGAATTGACTTTTAGAGAATAAAGATTTTGTTGAAAACGTGGGTAATATGATAAATCAGCAAGAGATAAAAAAATCTGAAGAATTTTCTATAGTTAAAAAACATGTAACACCACAAGGATTTCTTATGCTGGCAGTTTGTGATGAAAATTTGTTAGGGAAAAGATTTGAAGAAGGAAAACTACAGCTTGATTTAACAGTTAATTATTACAACGGAGATCGTGTTGATGAAACTGAACTTCTTCAATTATTGAAAAAAACTTATCAAGGTAATTTTGTTGGAGAATCTTGTATTGCAATTGCAATCAAACATCATTTTCTTTCTAAAGAAAGCATTAAACATATTGCTGGGATTGCTTATGCAAATATGTGCCAAATTGATGAGATAAAGTAGTTATGATTGCATATCTTAGTTAAGGTAAGGATTCATTTTCATTCTGAGCAAGAGAACTAAACCATTTTCCCAAACCTTCTTGAACCTCTGCTTCTTTACCAAAAACACTTTCAATCCTTATTTTGAGAAGGCTTAATGTCTGTTTCAAATAAGGAGGGATGTTGAACTCTGCAGCTAAAGAAATACTTTTGTCAAGATATTTGACAACTGAGCCTTCACTTACTGTAAACAATAACTTACCTGAACATTTTGTGCACTTGCCTATCAAAGGAGGCCTGCGAAAGATCTCATTGCATTTTACACAGCGAAAAGCCTGCTGTGAAAATTTTCTAAGATTCCCTTTTGTATCTTTAAGAAAATGACGTTCAATCACTAATCTTGCAACATCTGTCTCATCAACTGCACGGATTAATTTTGCTAACTCCATCTGACCATGTAATTTCTCATCCATTGAAGGCAATGCTTTATATGCTGAACATGCCACTCCTTGATTGATGTCAGAAGTATCATGTGTAAATCCCATCCCTTCATATTGTTTTTCAGTTCCAATCCTATGCTTAATCTGCTCAATCTTTACATCTCCTGCTGGCTTGTACTCAGCAGCTGCTTCATAGAACTCAAGAGGATAAAACCAAGCAGTGTCTAACCCATGAGCTTGATCATCAACTTCTGAAGGATTTAATAATGATGTTAATACTAATGGAGCATCCATTGTTTTTGCACCACGAGTGTTTGGCAGAAAATTGCTTGAAAAATTAAGCAAACAATCTAAAAGCATACTTACACTTGCTTCGTCACCATCACAGTCGCGTCTCAAAGATGCATGAAACAACGGATGCGCAAACATTGCCTGTGTTTTTGAAAAACCAATAATCCTTCCAACCATTCCTGAAGAGATGTGAGGAGCTAATGCAAGAACTAACTGACCAACAAGATCTTGCTTTGAATTAAGATTATAATAAGAAGGTAGTTTATAAAAATCTTGCAATAAATCATCAATAAAGTTTGCAACCCTAAATAATACTTCATATGATGTTTCATCCAATGCTTCCTTTGATGCTGGAAGAATAATATCTTGAGTCTTAATCTCAAGAACTTGATTTTCGTGTATTAGCTCTTTCCCATTTATATCATGTGAGTAACCTAATTCTTTGAGTTTTTCTATTGAAGTAGCTATTTCTTTTGGTTTGAAATGAGTGATTGGCAGTTCTGACATGTCAAAACGAATTGTACCATCTTTATTAACATAGACATCATGTTTTGCACGAATAATCCCTTTGATAAGATTTTCAGGTATATGGTCTTTATTGCTTGTTCCACGTACACCTTTTATTAAATCTGGGTAATTTCTTGTCTGCAACCTTTTTAATGCTGAATTAATATATTCGTTGATATCAATCTCCTGCGATGTATAAGTTTTTGCATTACCATGTACACATGATTCTTTCTCTATGACGCCACAGAGTTTACAAGAATATCTTTTTTCTGCAGTTGCATAACATTTATGACATTTCTTATAAACTGTGTTCATATTGCATTGCACACAATAATAGATTGGAAAATCTGCATTTATCTTTCCAACGCCCATTGCAGATTGAAAACTCCTTAATCTTGCACCTTCTTCTCCTACTGGAAATAATACTTGTGGAGAACCATTTAGCTTACGCATCTTTGCTTTTTCTGGCCTGCCCATCCTTGCACCAATAAATGTTCCAGATTTATCCCTTATTCTTATTGAAAAAATATTGTTTATATTCTCTATCGTTGAGCTTGTTTCATCAAATGAGAATTTTGCAGAAGGACTGCAATAATTATTTTTATACATTCCAAGAGTTGCAAGCATAGCTCGAGCATCTTCTTTTTCAATTACAATAAACTCATTATTTACAACTAAATGAGGCAATCCTATTAACTCAAGTATTATTTTTAATCCACCATCAAAATTGAAAATAATCTTAATTATTTTGTTATCTTCTTGAATTATTTTTGCGCTGATTATATATTGAATCAATTTACTTAATTGGTTTACAGTTATCAATCGCCAATGATAAGTGTAATAAGGATGTAATGGTATATCAAACTTTTCTGAAAGCATAAGTGCATCATTTGCTTTAATCGGAAAAAGCCTGTCATTTAACAGATTTTTAATAAGATCTTTAGAAACTCCTGAAAATTCAGACATCATCATTGCAATTGTCTCTGAATTATTCTCTGTATTGCAACTGCATTTTTCTCTTGCTGCTTTTTGAAGCTCTAACAACCACCATTCTTCATTATATCCACAAGGTACTAGTATGTGCCCATTTTCAGAAAAATCCCCATAACTAAATAAAATGTCACCCATAAATAAGATCTTATCAATATTTGGTAGATTGCTAACTGCAGCTTCAATTGTATTTATTCTTACAACTGAACTGTTTTTTAATCGAATGATTGGACCTTCAAGCTGATCACATGTTGTAATGGCAGAAGCCTTCCCTGGACGCTCCATCTTTAATTGTGTTGCAATTGCAATATATTTTCTTAATAAGTACATAGTTGCTGGATTAATTGCAGAAGCTGAAAATCCTGTTGTTCTTGCTCTTCCATAACGCAGACGAAAACCACCATCTCTCATAGGATATGTTAAGACAGGTCTTCCAGCAACTATATCTGCAATAAATGTATAATTTGGTGAAATCTTCTCTTTTTTTGTATCACCTGTTACTTTTTTTGCTTTTATTTGTTTTTGTAATCTGAGAAATTCATCTAGAAAATCCCATTCTAACTGCATCTCTTTGCCCCATTTCTCTAAACGTTTCCATATTTTTGCTGCTTTTTGTGCAAGTCCCTCTGCCATTACTAAGCAGATTCCACCACGAATCCTATTTGTTTCAATCCTTGGGATATCCTTAAAATTTGAAACTTCAAATTTCTCTGTTGGATCACCATCAATCTGTATTGGTACATTTCTTGCAAGAAATTCTATCTCTTCTTGTGAAGGAAAATACTGCAGATTTGTTACACGTTCATGATAATCAATTATCTCTGTCTTAAATCGTTTAATCTCATTTTCAGTAGGATCATATTTCGCATATCCCATCTTTACTCTAACATAATCTGTGATTAAAAGAGAAAATGCTGCTGCAGTTCCGCCAGCACCCCTGATCGGACCAGCATAACAAGGAGCAAAGTATTCTTCACCTGATGATGTTTTTTTAATCCGCAATTCAATAAATCCTTCTAAAGGAGCAGAAACAATCCCTCCTGTTTGATATGCAAATCCTGTTCTTATGCCTACTTCCATAGCTTCTTTTTTATCTTTAAAACTACAAAACTTTTGTTCTGCAACTTCATGAGCAATAATTAAAGCTATTCTCCAATCTAAATGGGAATATAATTTTTCTAGTTCTAAGATCCTATTTGTTACACCTGAACCTATTAATTGGGGTGCAACTACACTAATCAACCCTTCTACTCTTTCAGCCATATTTTTTGCCAATTTGATATCTACTTTTGGTTCTGGGTCAAAATTTAATTGCCTTGCTGTTTGTGCAAGTTTATAACATTTTATTAGCTCTGCATCAATTGTTTGGAAATAATGCTGCATTTTTGCTGAACATACAACCATGTATTCACCTTAAAATTTTAAAATTCTTACTTCTCTTGTTTGCAGATTAATTATTGGTACTCTGCAAGGCTCAGGATGATGGCCCATCTTTTCCTGAAATTTTGTTGTGTCCTGCCAACAAGAACTTGAAACTAATGTAATATTTCTATAATTCGAAGCTGAAACCTTATGAAGATGACCTGTACAAAATAGATCTGGCACCATTGTGATAACAGCTGGATCAAACTCTGTCTCTGGAATATATAATGTTGCTGAATGTGTTGGAGCAAGATGACGTTTTTGAAGCAAAAACTTCATAACCAAATCTGCCCTGTCATATCCCCCATTGTTTCTAACCTCATCAATATTTGCAATGAAATAATCAAAACTATAACCGTGATACATCAAAACATCTATTCCTGCAAATGTTTCTGTTGCAGCTATGTTTACTATTGCAGGATTGCTTACAAAAAAAGCATTTTTTAGCTGATATAATTCTTTTGCAAACTCTTTGTCGAGCTGAGGCTGAGGCTCGCATAATCTTACAGCATCGTGATTTCCAGGACAAATAATCATACTTATATGATTTGGTACTTTCTCCAGCAGTTTTGCCAATGCTATATATTGCTGTGTTATATCAGTTATTAGTAATTCTTTTTCTTGCGCTGGATAAATACCTACGCCATCAACTAAATCACCTACTATAAAGAGATATTTTATCTTTTCTGCTATTTTTTTGTATGTTTCATTTCCTATTTCGCTATTGAGAAAACAAATAAATTTCTTAAACTGTTCTTCTAAAAAGAAACGTGAACCTGTATGAATATCTGATATAAATACAGCATATTCTTCTTCAGGAGCTTTTTTTAATTCTTTGCTTAAAGGAATGTCAGGCAAGAATAAAGAAGAGATGTAAATTACTTTATTTTTTGGAAGCCCAACAATACCTATAATCTCATCCAATACTAGATTTTTTGCAAGTTCATACATCTCTGGCTTGTTTTTATTTATTATCGCTATGATCTCTCCAGATGGGTCTTCTAATTTAATAACAATATTATTGTTTTTTGTAATTGTCTTTTCAATGATTATACCAATAATCGCAATCTGTTCTTTTTCTGTCTTTGAAAATATTTTGTTAATAGAAATAGCTGCTGATAATTCCATACGATTTAATAGAATCTTTTTTATCTGCTGGTAACGTTTATTATAATAAGTAATAAAATCTGCTACTGTTCTTTTTTTTGATTGTTCTGTGTAACTTACAACTATTTTTACTTTTCTTTCTTGTGATTTTTGATTGATTGCTGAGTTGTTTTCTTGAAGATATAAATTAATCTCATTCAGCAGAACTTCTTCATCTTGAGGTTTTGTAGAAAAATTATTATAAAAATTATCAAAATTGAAATTTTCAGGTATTGCATTAAGAACTTGTTCAGTAACTAAAACTTCATTTTCTAATAATGATTTTACAAGTTTTGATCTTTGTTGAGAGAGCATCATAAATTATAAATCTAGTGATTGTTCCAATACAGAACGTATCTTTGGCAATACAGTTAATGGTATAGCTAAGGTAATGTCTCTTGTCCTTCCAAATCTTCCTTTAGAAATGACTTTTGCATTTATGATGCCAAGCATGTCTAATTCTGAGATAATATCTGATAATCTACGCTGCGTTAATGGACGAAGAGCTATCTTTTCGCAAATTTCTGCATATAATGCATAAACATCTCCTGTAAAAATAGCTCCTATTCTCTTTGCAGCAATATATACTATTGCAAGCAATGCTGCCTGCTGCTGCTTTGGCTGAGTTTTTACTATATCTAATACCCTATCACGTTCTATCTTTTCTTCTGCTTCATCAATATCTGTTAACTCAATCTTTTCCTTTCCAGCTCTTTCTGCTAATTCTCCAGCTACACGTAAAAGTTCCAATGCTCTTCTTGCATCACCATGTTCACGAGCAGCATATGCAGAACATTTTTCAATAACCCCTTCCCCTATAACACTTTCTTTGAATGCTAGTTTTGATCTCTTATGAAGAATGTCTTGCAATTGTATTGCATTATAAGGGGGAAAGATAATTTCTTCTTCACTTAATGATGATTTCACTCTTGGATCAATATGATCTGTAAAGAGAAGATCATTTGATATTCCGATAATACTTATCTGACTATTTTTTAATTCACTATTAACTCTAGTTAAATTATAAATTATGCCATCTCCTGCTTTTTTTACTAATTGGTCAATCTCATCTAATATAATTATTACTATTTGTTTTTTTGATTCTAATATAGTGTAAAATACCTTATATATCTCTTCTGTCGGTAATCCTGTTGCTGGAATCTCTTTACCTAAATCTCTTGATAATTGTGCAATGAGCCTGTATTCAGTATCTGCTATTTTATTAAGTTTACAATTAAGATAAAGTATTGTAATTGGAATATTTCTTTGCTCTGCAACTTGAAGAATTTTGGCAGTTGTGTATCTTGCTGTTAATGTTTTTCCTGTACCTGTTTTTCCATATAAAAAAACATTAGATGGACGATCTACACGTAAAGCTGGTGCAAGGATGTTTGCTAGCTGCTTTATTTCATTATCCCTATGAACAATCGCAGAAGGTGTGTAGGAAGATTGTAAGACCTTCTTTTCTTGGAATAAAGACTCTTTGTTTAAAAAATCTTCAAATAGCCCAGTTATCCCCTTTTCAATCATGAATTTCCATAAGAAACCTAGGTAATATAAATGTTGTGGTTTTGGTTAAAGGAGTGACCCCTTGAGTTCCGATGGAACTTTTTGTTTTTTGTGAGTGAAAACTTGTTTTTTGTATTTTTTGTTTGTTCGCTTTGTTTACAATACAAAAAATGTTGTAATTTTTTTAATTTCTTTTTATGATGAAGTATTATGTATGAACTATAGTTTGATTTTATTTTTTTAGATGACAATTGTTTGTTTTTTTATTGTTTTTATTATATCCTATCATTTTTATTAAGTATTATATATAATATAATATATATAATTGTATATTTATTTTAGATATATAAAATTAATATTTTTTATTTTTTATAAAGTAATAAAAAAATAGATTTTTTGTTAAAATGGAATAGGTTTTTTCATAGGAAATGATTTTCCATAGGAACTCAAGGGGTAGGTAGATGGAATATAATTTAATCTTAAAAATATTTGTCTTACAACAAAGAGTGTTTTTTTACAAATACCGCTTTGGTCTTGGACTCTGTGATATCTGAGTCCTGTTCTTAAAAAGTTCATCAGAAAAATTAATTGCTTTTTCTAAACCTATAACTCCACAAAGGTTTGCTCCCTGAAGATTTGCTTCAGAAAAGTCTGTTTCAATTGCTTTAACAAAAGGAAGATATAGATTCTTTGCTATTATCACTCTAAGGCTAGAATTGCTTAAATCTATTGGCTCTTCCCTATGATTACAAGATTTAAGATATTTTTGCATTTCATTATAACGTTCATAAGAAGATAAGTTAATATCATCTAATCCAATTCCAACAAAATATTTTTCTCCAGCTAAAACTTTTTGGATAAATTCTGCTACACCCATCCTAATTAATTTTTCTATCATTATCAGAGAAAAGTAAAACTTATATATAAATATTTTTGTTTTGTAGTTACTAGTAAATAATAATAAACCTTTTTATAGTAGCGTATTATAATTTTAATTATTTAGATTTATTAGTTAAGTTTATTATAAAGGAGGATGTTTTATATGGCAATTACTGATCCATTAGAAGTTGTTATTCTTTCAATTATAGTTGGTACATTAGCTGCGATTGTGTATAGTTTACGAGTATTGGTTATTCTTGAACGAAGAATTGCTCGTATGGATTTAAATGTTGAGCGGATAGCACGCAAAATTGCAGCTGAAGAAATGAAGATTGAAGAAGAAGAAGCAAAAATATTAGCAGAGCAAAGAATGATTGAAGCAAAGCTTGGAATTAAACCTAAAAATGCTAAAAAGAAGAAATAACTTAAAAAATTGCGAACTGCGTTCAGCAATTTTTAGTTTTTTATTATTCTTGGATTATTCTTATTATATAAATGTATATTTGTAAAATAAATAGATTATAGTTTTTCTGCAATAATATCAGCAACACTTATCTTGTTTGTTTTATGCACTATTGTGTTTGTTGTGATTATTTCTTTATAATATTTTTTTAATTTAGGATAACAATTGTCTGCAAATATACCATGTACTACAATTGCTGCAAGATTGTTGTATCCTTTGTTTCTGAAAAATTTTCCAATATATAATAAAGTGACACCACTACTGATGATATCGTCAATTATTATTATTTTCTGAGTTTTTGGAATCTGTTCAAGCTCTTTTGTGGTGTAAATCTTTACTTTTGTTCCACTATAGCGAACTTTGTTAAGTATAATTGCTTTTGCTCCAATGTTGTCTGCTATTGTTTTTGCCCATTGGTATGATTCACCATCAGGACCAATTATAAATGGAGATTTATAATTTTTTCTGATATAATTTTCAATATTTTTTATTGCTGTAAGAGTTACTGTTTTTGTGGTATATACTTGACTTAATTTTTTAATCCTATGCAAGTGCGGGTCAATTGTAATAAGTTTGTCAATATATCTTGATAGTAGTTGTGCAATTATTTTTGCAGAAATACCCTGACCTCGTTTGAATTGTCTGTCTTGGCGCATGTAACAAAGGTAAGGTGCAATCAAAGTTATTTTTTGTGCACTATTATTTTTACATGCTTCACAAGTAAAAATAATATCAATTAATTTTTGGTTTGGTTCATTGAGTGAAGCAATGAGAATAACTTCAGCGTTTTTTACTTGTGTTGGTATTGTTATAATTGTTTCTTGATCTGGAAGTGTTGTTTTATTCACTATAAATATAGGTAATTTTTTGATTTTTGAAATTTCTTTTGCTAGAGAAAGAGAATAATCAAAACTCAATAAGATTTTTTTCATCATAAAAATTTCACTTCTTTCAATTTTTACAGGTTATAGCTACGAACTTCTTATTAAAACTTTCCAATCAATTCTTCAAACAATAATCCTTTTTGTTTGATATAATCTGTTGCAATGACATAATTATTGCTTTTTGTCTGCTGGATATCATCTAAACTCAAAAAATACCATTCATAATTGTTAAAACGTATACCAAACCATGCTTCTGCACCAAATAAAGCAGCATATGTTTTAATTTGATCAATGTCTTCTTGGAGTAGATAGATAGAGTTGTTTTTGCTAGCTTTGCATTCAATTGCTAGTTTTCTTATAATGTTTCCTGCAACTATGTCAGGAGAAGGATATTTGTTTGAGCCAGAACCAGCTGTTCTTATAGCTGTCCAATTATTTTTCCAAAACAAATGAATGAGTTCACGTTCTGCATTGATTCCTTTAGATTTATGGCTCATTTGTTTTATAGAAAAGTTGTAGTTTAAATGAATTATGAATCTGAGATGATAAAAATAGAATAAAAAAGAAAAATTATCTATTTCTTTTTCTTTGTAGTTTTTGTTGATGTTTGAACACTACAACAACCACAACCTGTAGGTTTAACTATCATTATTAATCCATTTAATGTAATTAATAAACCTATTACTAATCCCCAATGTAAGCCAATCCATGTGTTTAATATAACAATCAAACCAACAATTAACATTCCTATACCTTTACATTTTGCACATACATTTTCACAACATCTCATTTGTAATCACCTTTAATTTGTTTTTGTAGCCAGCTTTATATCGCCAGATTTAATTGTTTTTCTACCAGCATGTTTTGCAAGGCGAACAGCGTTTATAGCAATTTCGTCTGCTTTATCTTCTATGATGTTTTTTAAAGCAATCTTTGCCTTATCTGAGACTCTTTCAGCTCCACATTTCTTTAATATCTTTTCCATGGCTGCCAATGGCAGTAAACGTTTTACACTGGTCATGATTTTGCCCCAAAACAATTATTTGTAATTATTTATTGGTTTCTCTTATATAAAACTTTCTAAAAGATATTTAAACAAGACGAATTCCACTTGTCTATTGACAGGTGGTGGAATTCGTAAGCGTCAAGAACCACCTTAGGTGTTATCGATAAGCATGCCACTGGTTTATTTGAAAAGATGTTTTTTGCATCTTCTTGGACTTCTGAAATATTCTTATAACGCTGTGAGAAATGGGTAAGGATGAGCTTTTTTACATTGCTTTGTGAAGCTAAATTAGCTGCTTGTTTTGCAGTCATATGTTTATATTGTTCTGCTTTATTCTCTAAATCTGAAGAGTAAACACATTCACTTACTAAAATATCTGCATTTTCAGCTAATTCATAACAACCATTACATAGCTGTGTATCAAGAATAAATGAAATCTTTATCCCAGGAACTTGCTCGCAAATCTCATCAGGTGAAATTGTCCTATTATTGAACTTAATAGATTTTCCTTCTTTGATATCAGCTAATATAGGTGATTCTTTTAAACCAAATTGTTTTGCCTTCTGCATGTTGATATTCAGCTTGTCTTTTTCAACGAAAGAGTAACCTATACAAGGAACTGTATGATCAAGTTTTGCAGCGTATAACTTATATTCCTTTGTTTCAAGGAAGCAGGTTAGTTTCTTTGGATTAATCTCAGTTACTTTGATATTTACTTTGTTGTAAAACATGCACGATTGAAGTAGATGTTTCATGTACTTTTTACTACCTTTTGGACCATATATCTCTAAAATCTTATGTTCTTCAATATTTCCAATTGTTTGTATTAAACCAATCAATCCAGAGGTATGATCACCATGCCAATGACTAATCAATATCTTTCTGACTTTATTTCTGTTGATTCCATTGATGTTCATCTGACGTTGTGTGCCTTCTCCACAATCTATGAGAAAGCCTTCTCCTTTGTAATCGAGGTAAATTCCTTGGACATTTCTCTCCTTTGTTGGAACCATTGAGCTTGTTCCTAAAAAAACTATTTCCATAATAAATCCTATAAAATACAGTTTATATATATAAATTTAGAGGTATTTTTAAGAATTTATAAGATAAATCTTGAGTAATAGAGGGTTAAAACAAAAAGGCTTATATAAGTCAGAGGTATAATTATGTAAAAATGGCAAAGAAAGATAAGCAAGAATCAGTTAGACGAGAATCAATAGTCAAAGCTTATTTAGTAGATAATGAACGTGTAATTACTGAAGACAGCAATGCTGCCCGCGAGTTTTATAATAAAAGCAGATTTGGAATATTAGTTGAAACAAAAGTTGAGCTTGGTTTGATTGAAGCATATTATTTAGTTGATAAATCTAAGTTTGAACTTCTTACTATTTGTGATAAAATTATTTCTAAAGAAAAGTTTTTCTCTTTTTGCAGCAGAAAAGAAAAAAACTTTTGGGTTAAATATTGCGTTTATAAAGATCTGCGTGATAGGGGATACATCGTAAAGACTGCGTTGAAGTTTGGAGCAGATTTTCGGGTTTATGACAGAGGAGTATTTCCAGGAGATGATCATGCAAAATGGATTGTTTATCCTGTACATGAAAAAAAACATCTAACATGGCATGATTTTTCTGCTAAAAATAGGGTAGCACATAGCACAAAGAAAAGATTACTTTTAGGAATAGTTGATGAAGAAGGAGATGTGAGTTATTGGGAATCACGTTGGCTACGACCATAAAGAAAACTATTTAAACAAACCAAATATCACTTTTTCTATGTTAGATAAATTGTTGAATAAAGAGGATGTGTTGAAGTATGTGCAGTTTAAGGGTCCTTTGATTCCCGTGCATCTTGTTTCTTTATTAAAATCAAATACTATCATGATAGGTGCTGCTTTGTCAGAGCTTGCAAGCGACGGCAAGGTTTAATGAAAAAGATAGGAGAACATTTGATGAGCTTAAACGGCAAAAGGTATTGCGAGATAGTGTTGTTACACCATTGTTAAGGATTTCATTACGAAATATAAAAGATTTTGCTGTTCCTATTGAAATTGAGCATAATAGTGTCAAAGAATTGTTCTGGCGATGGTATCTGCTGGATAAACAAGAAGCTGTTGGTATCATTAAGTCATTGCTTTTTATTAATTCTGTCAAAAAAGAAGAGATTAGAAAAGAAACAGCTGTTGAAACTACTGGAAAATCAGCTGAAATCAAACAAACTTCTGCAATACAACAAGCTACGCAAAATCCGGCTGTAAAAGCTGAGAATCCTGAATCAAATATTGCTAAGAAAAAAGAGAAAACAGAGAAAGTTGCTGATAGACAAGAGCGACAGAAGGTTGAAGAGTTCATTAAACCAACATCAGAACAAACATCACTATTATCAGCGCAAACATTGCTTGATACATGTGAAGATCAATTAATACAAAAGTGTAAGATTTTTTTCAATCAAAAATCAATTATTGTAAAAGAATTAAATATTATAAAAAAAGAGAAAGAAGCCACAGCAATCATTCGTGTACCTTCTTCAATCGGTGATGTTGATTATTATTGCAGTATCAGAAATAAAAAGAGAATGACTGATGTGGACTTAGCAGCTGTTTATCTAGAAGCACAAAACAAGAAACTGCTTGCTGTTGTATTAACTACAGGAGAGTTTACTAAAAAAGCATATGAGAAAGTACATAATCAATTTTATAATATGAAACTACTAACTATATAACATTTTTGACGAAGGAGAAAATATACTATCATTGCATATAATACATCTGGTGAGAGAAATGAAAAAATTGTTTTTATGTCAGATTAGGGAAATAATAAGAAAATTTGAATGGTGATTATTTTTGGGGATAGCATTTAAAGATCTGCTTATTGCAAAAGAAATAAATATAGATTATCTACAGAATAAAATTGTTGCAGTTGATACTAATAATTTACTTTATCAGTTTTTGACAACTATACGTTCTCGTGATGGTACTGTGCTTACTGATTCTCAAGGCCACACAACTTCACATCTTGTCGGTATGTTTTCAAGAACAACAAGTTTGATGCAAAAGGGAATAAAATTTATCTTTGTATTTGACGGTGAATATCCTGCTTTAAAGAAAAAAGAGCAAGAAAGGAGATATGAGATTAAGAAAGAGGCACAGCAGGCATATGAGGTTGCAAAAGAGAGAGAGGATATTGATGCAATGAAAAAGTATGCTTCAAGAACAGCATATTTAACTGCTGAGATGAAACAAGAAGCCAAAGAATTAATATCTGCATTAGGATTTCCTGTCGTCGATGCGCCAAGCGAGGGAGAAGCACAGGTTGCGGAGTTAGTAAAAGAAGGAAAGGCTTATGCAGCAGTTTCCCAGGATTATGATACTTTGCTGTATTCTACACCTTTTCTGATACGCAATCTGTCAATTGCAGGCAAAAGAAAAAAAGCAAATACTTTAGCTTATACAACAGTTGAGCCAGAAATGCTTAGCTTAAGTGATAATTTGAATGCTCTTGGAATTGATAAAGAACAATTGATTGCATTAGCAATGCTGATAGGAACAGATTATAATTACGGCGGAATACATGGAATTGGACCAAAAAAGGCTTTGAAGCTTGTTAAAGAGCATGGGCATAAGTTTGATGAGATGTTTAATTCTGTAAAATGGAGTGAAAGCTTTTCTGTCTCTTGGAAAGAGGTGTATGATACTTTTTTGCACTTGCCAGTGCAAAAAAATCTTAAGATTGAATATTCTGAATTGAATCAGGAAAGGTTGTATATGTTATTATGTGATAAACATGATTTTTCCAGAGAAAGAGTAGATTCAGCATTTGGAAAACTAGCTGATGTTGCTAAAGATAAAAAGCAGAAAGGGCTTGGAGAATTTTTTCACTAAAGATTTATATACTTACCTACTTTTTTATTTTGTATGTTAACTGTTAAAGTTTTATTGCGAGATGCTGAGAAAGTAAAACAGTATCTGTTTGAGAAGAAGCTTTTTGATAATAGATTTGTTTTAGAAAGAGATAAAGAATATATCTATTTCCCTATAATAAAAAAATTTAGTCACTTCGTTCCTAAGATTTTTTTATCATTTCAAGAAAGAAGAGATAAACTTAAAATATGTCAAGAACATGATCTGCGAAAAGTTCTTGAGAAAAAACTTACAAAAAAAGAATTAGAACATCTTAAGACTGCATTTGATATTGTTGGAGATATTGCTATTCTTGAAATTGATGATCAGCTTGTTAAAAAGCAAAAGCTTATTGCTAAAACAGTTTTGATATTGCATAGCAATATCAAAACTGTTGTAAAGAAGAAAGGAGAGCATAAAGGAAAATTGCGGATACAAGAACATATTTATTTAGCAGGAGAAAAAAAGTTTGAAACAATCCATAAAGAAAATGGTGTGTTGCTGAAGCTTGATATCAATAAAGTATATTTCTCTCCAAGAATGGCTTCTGAAAGAAAAAGAATAATGGAGCAGGTGAAAAAAGGAGAAACTGTGCTTGTTATGTTTTCTGGGATTGGGCCATACTGCTGTGTGTTTGGAAAAAATAGTCTGGCTAAAGAAGTTTATGGTATTGAATTGAATAAAGCTGGGCATAAGTATGCAATTGAGAATGTGCAGCTGAATAAATTACAAAATGTCATGCTGTTACAAGGAGATGTGCATAATGTTGTTAAGAAATTTGTTGCAGAGAAGAAAGTCTTTGACAGAATATTGATGCCTTTACCAAAAGGAGCAGAAGACTTTTTATCAGATGCGTTAGCAGTTGCACATAAAAATACAATTATACATTTTTATGACTTTTTGTACGAGAAAGATTTTGACAAAGCTTTACGGAAGATTGAAAAATCTTGCAAGAAAGCGAAGAAAAAATATAAAATATTACGATTAGTAAAGTGCGGACAGCATTCTCCGTATGTGTTTAGAATATGCGTTGATTTTCAATTGCTTGGGTAAATTATTTTGAGATTATATTGAGAAATCAGTTACTTCTCTGTCAATTAATCGTTCTTCTGCCAAAAAACCATTTTTTGTTCAATATAATCAACGAAATAAAAAAACAATACACCTGCTAATGAAATCATCACTATCCCTGAAAACATTAAGCTAGTATCCAAATAGTACGATGCATTGACGATAAGATGTCCTATTCCCATGGATGAGCCAGTAAATTCTGCTATGGTTGCACCAACTACTGATAATGTTGTGGATATTTTTAGAGCTGTAAAAATATATGGCAGTGCGTTTGGGAGTCGTAATTTAGTAAAAACTTGCCATTTTGATGCAGAAAGAGAACGAAATAAATCATAACTCTCTTGTTCGACTGAAGTAAGTCCTTTTACTGTATTCACTAAGATAGGAAAAAATGCCACTAATGCAGACATTACTATCTTTGAAAATATTCCACTGCCAAACCACATAACTAAAAGTGGAGCAAGTGCATACAAAGGTGTTGCCTTCAAAGCAATAGCGTAAGGATAAAATGCTTGCTTAGCTTTTGAAAAATACACAAATAATATCGCTATTAATATCCCAATCAATGTTCCTATTATAAAACCAAACAAAGCTTCGATCATAGTAATGCTTGTATGTTTGATAAGAATGTTCCAGTTGGTGATAATTGAAATCAAAATGGTATATGGATCCGGAAGAATAATCTTGTTTATATTAAAAACATCTGTGGAGATTTCCCATATTCCTATAATTACCACAAATGCTAATAATGGTAATCTCCATGAATTTATTCTATTCTTTCTCTTATCCATTTTACATACCGTTGAAATTCCAGAGTTTCTTTTATTTCTAACTTTCTAGATCTTGGTAAATCTATACTTAAAATCTCTTTAACTTTTGCAGGTCTTTTTGTCAGAATAATTATTCTGTCAGAAAGAAAAACTGCGTCTGAGATAGAATGAGTAACAAAAATAATAGTTGGTCTTAATTCTTTCCAGATTTTTAATAATTCAAGATTCAATCTATTTCTGTTTACCTCATCAAGTGAACTAAACGGTTCATCCATCAACAATAAAGTTGGATTCAAAATTAAAGCTCTCGCTATTGCTACTCGTTGCTGCATTCCACCTGATAATTCATCTGGATAGTTGTTCTCAAATTCTTGCAATCCAACAAGATGTATCTTTTCATAAACATTTTTATTCAATGGTAAATTATTTAATTCATTAGGAAGTTGAATATTCTCTTTTATTTTCCTCCAGGGTAATAATATTGGATTCTGGAATACAATACTCAATCTTTGAGGCGATTTTTGGTTAGTTGCTTTATCATTCAGCAGAATTTGACCTTTTGTTGGTTCTAATAAACCTGCAATCAATTTTAGAAGTGTTGTTTTTCCGCAGCCACTTGGCCCAATAATTGAAATGAATTCTCCTTTATTGATGGATAAATTAATATCTTCTATTGTTAACAGTGAAATTTTATCGTTCTGCCATGTTTTATGAATATTCTTTAACTCAATCATTTTGCCTCAAAAATAAAGAAATTTAAGAATAGATTTCATCAAGGAATTTGGTTGTGAATGCATTGCTAACATCAAAATCGTTTGCTAAAACTTTTTCTTCTTTTAACCTGTCATACGTTTCTTGGAACATTTTTTTGTCCATGTATCCTGGAGGATATTGTTTGGTAGCACTTGTTACTTTATTGTATTCCTCTAACCTTTCGCGTTCAATTTCTTTATTTAGGATTACTTCTCTTTTCAACACATATTCTAAGGCAGTATCAGGATTGTTGACAGTATATTCAACACCTTTGAGTGTAGCCTTCAAGAATTTCTTAACTAATTCAGGATTATTCTTAATCATATCTTCAGTAGTGAAAATAGTATAACCATGCGTGTTGATCCCATAATCTTTAGGGGTGATTACATTGATTCCAATACCTTTCTTAGGAAGATTTATGCCTGCGGTTGTTCTAAACGCCCATTCTGCATCTATTTGCCCAGCAATAAGCGGATTGTAATTAAATCCAACATCAACCTCTTCAACATTTATGTTGTTCTTTCTTAAGACATTCCTCAATACATCTGTGGAAATATGTCCATAAAAAAAGCCAACTTTTTTACCCTGTAAATCTTCTAATTTGGTTAATCCAGAACTTTTTAATGTTAGAATAACTGGGAAATTAGAATCTTTATGAATTACACCTATTGCAACGAGTAGCTGACCATTAGATCTTGCCACTAACAAAGTATCAGGACCACCCATATTTGCACACCCAACTAAACTAACTATGAGTAAGATACTAACTAATAAATTAATCATCTGCCTATTTGTCAGTTTCATCTTTTCATCACGGAGAAAAATAATACTTAAAACTATATTAATATTCCCACCCCCTATGGTGGTGATGATTTCAAAAGATTTATAAATTTCCTACAATTATAGGTATTACATGGATACAGAAATATTAGAACAAATAGGGTTAAGCAAAAATGAGATTAAGATATATTTCACGTTATTAGAGTTGGAACAATCAACAGCTACCCCAATTGTCAAGAAATCAGGAATTCCAAACTCTAAAATTTATCCAACGCTTGACAAATTAATAAAAAGAGGGTTAGTTTCATATGTTATTAAAAATAATGTTAAATCCTTCCAAGCCTCAGATCCTAAGAATCTTATAGATATTTTGAGTACTAAAGAAAAACTTATAGCACAACAAAAAAATGAGATAGAAAAGTTAATCCCTGAAATTGAACGTAAAAGAAAATTTGCTAAAGAAAAACAAGAAGCAACTATTTACGAGGGATTAGACGGGATAAAAGCCGCTTTTAATCATCTTCTTACCATAGTTCAAAAAGAAAAAGAATATTATGTTTTTACGCTTGGTGAAGAACTAGCAAGAGAAGACCTTAGAAGATTTTTCCAGAATTACCACAAAAAAAGAATAGAAAAAAAGATTAAAGTAAAATTGATTGCAAATGGAAAGATAAGAGAAACATTTACAAAGTATCATAAATATAGGAATATGAGAATAAAATATTCAAAACAAAAATTGCCAACAGGTATTTTCATTTATGAAGATTGTGTTATGACTGTGGTTTGGAAGGGAGAACCGACTGCGTTTATAATAAAATCAAAAAATAACGCTCAGCGATACAAAGAATTTTTTAATGAAATTTGGGAAAAGACAAATAATTAATCTTTTATGAATATAAAGAAGAACTAATTACGAAATCCATCAATAAACAACAATATTTATATAGTTATTCGTAATCTTTTAATTATGGATGAACTAGATCATAAAATATTACACGCTTTGCAGAAAGATTCACGTGTTGCTTTTCTACAATTGGCAAAGCAGTTTAATGTTACTGAAGGTACAATAAGGCATCGTGTCAAAAAGCTGCAAGAAGAAGGTGTACTGCAGCAGTTTACTATCAAGATAAGGTCTGATGCTTCTTGTATTATTGAGATTATAACTACTGCGCATGTGCCAACTGCTGTTATCAGCCAAAAAATCAAACAATTAGGTGTTTCACAAATCTATGAAGTTGCAGGAAGGGCAAGTATTGTTTGTGTGCTTCAAGCGAAGAATCTGGAAGAGATAAATGAGATTATTGAGAAGATCAGAGTTATCAAAGGCGTGATGCAGACAGAAACTTTGCCTATATTGAAAATAATATAATTTTTGCGACTTAATTTTTGCGAATTCACTTCGTTCATTCAGCAAAAATTATCATAGGGAGAGAAGGAAAGATAGGGAATTAGTTATGGAGATTAAAAAAAATAAACTTTATTTTGGAAAATATTGTGCTGAAGATCTGCTGAAGAAATTTGGCTGTCCTTTGTATGTGTATGAAGAAGAAATTATTCGATGTCAGATTAAAAAGTTAAAGAATTGTATAAACTACAATTCTTTAAAATTATATTATGCATGCAAAGCAAATACAAATCTGGCAATCATGAAAATAATGTTAGAAGAAGGATGCTGCATTGATACAGTCTCTTGTGGAGAAGTTTATGCAGCTCTGAAAGCAGGGTTTAAAGCTGAGCAAATATTGTATACTGGCAATAATGTGACTGATGATGAATTCAGATGGCTGATCGAAAGAGAAATTTTGGTTAATATTGGAAGTTTAAGTGAATTGGCAAGATATGGCAGAATTAATCAAGAGATTGGGAGTAAAGCGAAGACCAATAAGATCTGTGTAAGGATAAATTCAGATGCAGGAGCTGGGTTTCATGATCATGTAATAACTAGCGGTGTTGACTGTAAATTTGGGATTTATTATAAATATATAGATGAGATTATTGCAAAAGCCAACCAATATAAATTAAAAATAATAGGGATACATCATCATATTGGTTCAGGGATACTTGATGTTGAAACATTCTTATATTCTATGAATGTTTTGTTAAAGTATGCTGTCAAATTTAAAGAGCTGGAGTTTGTTGATTTTGGCGGCGGATTTGGTGTACCTTATAATCATGAGAAAAAATTAAATATTGATGTTCTTGGAATGAAAATAAAACAAGTCTTTGAAAAATTCTGTGTAAAGTATGGAAAAGAACTAAGTCTGTTTTTTGAGCCAGGAAGATATTTAGTTGCAGAGGCAGGTGTGCTGCTCTGCAGGGTAAATACATTAAATAAGACGCCAAAATATGAGTTTGTTGGGGTTGATACTGGGTTTAATCATTTAGTAAGGGTTGTGATGTATGGAAGCTACCATGAGATAATAAATGCGTCTAATCTTGATGATACTAAGAAGAAATATATAGTTGGTGGAAATATCTGCGAGTCAGGAGATATTTTTACAATGGATTCAAAAGGATTAAAATTGAGAGAAATTTCTAATATAAAAGAAGGTGATGTTTTAGCAATATTAACTGCTGGAGCATATGGTATGAGCATGGCTTCAAATTATAATATGAGAGTGCTGCCTGCTGAAGTGCTGATAAATAGAGAAGATGCTAAGCTGATCAGAAGACGGCAGAGTTTTGATGATTTATTGAAAGAGCAGATATAAAATAAGTGCAATCCAAAAAATAGAATGCATATGCAAAAAGCAATTATACTTTGGTTGTTGGGGATGGATCGAGTAATTTAAAAAAGACATATGCTCATAAGTTACTTCCGTAAATCATTGGGTTCAACCTCAGATGGTGTTCACATATTCACTGCATATGCCATAATTGTTAAGAAAACTGTGTTTTTTAAAAACTTTCTGTTTTAAATCACAATAATTATAAATAAGAGAATCCATAAAAATAATTATGCCATTTGCTGTAACTCATATATTGGTTCCGATTGTGATTGTTGATTTGATTAGGCATCATATTCTTGAAAAAGAACATATTCAGAAACATTCATTTTCTATGTGGTATGTGCTTATTGCAGGATTAGCTGGGCTGTTGCCAGATATTGATTTTGTCGTGCAGTGGGTGTATAATTATCTGTTTAGCACTAATATATATATTCATAGAACATTTACCCATACAATTTATCCAGTTATAGCTGTGTTTGTATTTGCAGTGCTTTTTTATGTATGGAAATTTAAGTTATTTGGGTTTACAAACAAACAATATTCATTGTTATTCTTTATGCTGTTTGCTGGTTTTTTTACACACGTGTTATTGGACTGCTCAATCACTGGAGAGATTGATCTTTTGTATCCTTTTGAAGAAACATCTTTCTGCAGAGGATTAATCAGAGAAGATATCAGCGGCGTAAAATTAGCTGGGTTAGATGCAATTCTTCTGATAATTTGGTTGATTTATGAAGAGCAAAGGCATAAGATTAGAGATTTTCTTTAAAGCAATATTGAAATAATCTATAAATCTATATTTTTTTATTATTTTGCAGATTATACTTGTGGTAGTTTGGAAGATTAATAATCAAATAATACATTGAAATACCAACCCAAATAAATTCTAAAGCAATGAAAATATAACTTTGGATAACAATTGCATAGACACCAAGGATTAAAGAGCCAATTAGATTTAAAAGATTATATTCTCTATGTTTCTTATCATATTTGCCTGTGTTTTCATGGTAAAATGCAAATAATAGCAAAATTAGTCCAATCGATGCAAATATTTCGATATACATATTTAACCTCTTTAACTTTTTGTCCTATTTTTAATCATCATTTTTATCCAAACATTTCGATGTATGTTTTATCTTCTTGTTCTTTTTGTTTTACTTTTTCTACTGCATCAAGCAAGTCTTTTCCAGTTATCTTTTCTCTGTTTTTCCTAATCGCAAAATAACCTGCTTCTGTACATACTGCGCGTACTTCTGCACCAGAAAAGTTTTCCATCTTTTTAATTATCTTCTCAATATTTATTGCTTTGTCAAGATTCATAGGTTTTGTATGAATCTCAAATATCTTTTTTAAACCTTCTTTATTGGGAAGAGAAACTTCAATCAATCTGTCAAATCTTCCTGGCCGTATCAATGCCGGATCTAAAATATCTTTTCTGTTAGTGCAACCAACAATCTTAACATTGCCTAGGTTTTTGAAACCATCTAATTCAGCAAGCAGCTGCATAAATGTTCTTTGGACTTCTCTTTCTCCAGAGGTGCCAAGCTCGATTCTTTTTGAAGCTAATGCGTCAATCTCATCAATAAATACAATGCTTGGTGCCTTGTCTCTTGCAAGCTGAAAAATCTCTTTTATTAATTTTGCACCTTCTCCTATAAACTTCTGGACTAATTCAGAACCAACAATCTCAATGAATGTGCTGTTTGTTGAATTTGCAACTGCTTTTGCAAGCAATGTTTTTCCTGTTCCAGGAGGACCATATAATAAAATTCCTTTCGGAGGAGTAATGCCTATTTTCTTGAATAATTCTGGATTTTTTAATGGTAATTCAACAACTTCTTTAATCTCTTGTATCTGAGAATCAAGACCACCTAAATCAGACCAAACAATCTGTGGTTTTTCCATGATTACAAATTTTTCAACATTAAATCTTCTATTACTATTTATCTTTCTGATAACTGTCAGATTTTTTTGTTCAACTAATACTGTATCGCCAGTCTTTATGTTTTTGCAGTCGCTCATAATATTTACATAGAACTTATTTCCATTTGGTGTTTTAATTATTGCTTTGTCCTCTATCATATCTGCAATATCACATACCATCAATGCTGGCAGCTTTAATTTTTCAATCTCATTCTGTAATTGAGAAACAGTTTCTCTTAGAAGCTTATTTTCACTTTCTAATCTACTAGTGTTTATAGTATAACTGAACATAACACTTTCTAATGGATCTTTTGTATTTGATTTTGCTTCCATTGTTTTATGATTTATCGTAAAGTATATATATTTTTGTATTTTTCGAGTTCACTGTATAATCATAAGCTGTTCAGTTGATTTTGTTAATTTTTCTAATCCATTTTTTGTGATTATATAATCATCTTCAATACGGATACCTAATTCTTCTGAAAAATAAATGCCAGGTTCGATGGTGAATACTGCATTCTCCAGAAATATGTCTTTTGATCTGCAGCTTATATTAGGTGATTCATGAACATCTAAACCAACACCATGGCCTAAGCCGTGTATAAACTTCTTTTGCAGGATTCCCAGTTCTTTTCTAGCTGCTTTTTCTGCTGTACTGCATCTCTTGTTTAATCTGATGCTAAATTCTGCTGCTTTTTTTGTTGATAATACTGTCTTGTAAAGTTTTATCTGTTTTGCAGTGGGTTTGCCAATGAAAACTGTCCGTGTCATATCAGAACAATATTCTTTGTATTTACAGCCAAAATCTATAATACAAAAACCATTGTTCAATGGAATATCTTTAGGCAGATAATGCGGAATTGCTGCGTTTTTTCCAGAAGCAATAATTGTTGGAAATGATTCAGTAACATTGTAATGATAGAATCTTTGTCTAATGAAATCTGCAATGTTTTGCTCTGTCTTGAAGTTCTTGAAATTGTTTAATATCTCTGTAAATACCTTATCTGTAATTTCACATGCTTTTTTGATGAATTCTTGCTCTTGTTTTGTTTTTTGCTGCCGTATCTTTGTTAGTATATCAGAGCAATCAATCATTTTTGTATTGAGGACTTTCTTAAACTTGTTGTATTCGTTTATTATCATACAGTTAAAATTGACTGCAAGTTTTTTTATCTTTTCTTTCTTTAGCTGGTAATTGATCATCCTAGAAATTGGTTTGTTTATTACAACAACTTCATAAGGCAAAATATTCTTTACTCTTTCTGATTCTAAGATAGAGGTATATACTATAACTTTTTTCTGTCCTGCTAAAATCAATAAAAAACAATATTCTATATCTAATCCTGTAAGATAATATAGATGTTTATCTTTATTGGCGAGATTATAAATTAATGCTGCATCAATCTTATTCTTGATCAATTCTGTTATAAATAAATTTATCTTCCTACTAGTATCCTGCATATTCTTGTTTAACAATTGTTGTATTTATAACTTTGCCTTTGCTTCTTGATTCAGATTCAATGCTTTAATCTCTTCTAAACATTCTTCAATATCATTTATAACTGTGCCAACCATTGTCTTTTTCATAGGGTCAGTTCTTTCAATCTCATAGAGCTGTGCAATCTCTTGGAATATGTCTAAGAATTTCTTACCATTATCTTTTGGCAATGAAAATAATATATTCACAAATTCTTCTTCGTTTATATCTTCTACTTCATTAATATCCACTAGTTTTCCAGCTGTTTTTTCATCTAATAAGTTGAAGAATTCATCTTCTGTAATTGCTGGAAATTTGCGTTTGATCTCTTCAGATGCTTTCATCGTCACTTCCATATTGTTTCTAAATGCTTCTAATAACCGAATTATTGGGTAGAAATCAACTTGTTTTGCTGTTTCTGTGTCATGCATTCTTGAATGATGCTCATCAAAGTCTTCTACGAATTTTAAGATATCAAATCTAAAAAATTCTTCTTCTTTCAAGTGTTCTGCTGTTTTCTCTTCCCATCTTGAAGTTATTGTACTTTTGTTCTCTAAAAGATAATTTCTAAAGAATGTTAAATCTACACCCTTTGCATCTGAAAAATCACATAAATCTAGGAATATCTGGAATACAACTGTTGTTTCAATAGCAGTTAAGTCCATGTAATCAAGATAATTTTGGAATAAATCGTCGAGATGTTCTTCTTTAAATTCCTTGAGATGCAATGCATTATCTGCAAGAAAATCTCTAAAATCACAGAAAAAGTCCTCCATATAAGTAGCAATTGTGCCATGTTTATTCTCTAGAAAATCCCAAAATTCATTGTATAATTTATCATCCATTATATTCACCTCAAAAAAATTGCTTTGCAATTTTTTATCTACTTATAATCAGAAACGTTCACTATTGACTTTGTAGTCATAAATGAAGTTTTTTGTAATGCAATGTGCTATCCCTTTTTATTTGTTTCGGAGAAATAGTACTCCCTTGTTACTCTTTTTGATGAAATAATCGACAGGGAGTTTGAATTTTTATCTTGTCACTTCAAATGTTTTTATCTCTTCTCTCATCTTTTTTATTTTTGGATCATTTAATATTTTATTTCTTATTGGTTCTATTAATTTGTTAATATACTCAGCTGCTGTGTTTTTTAAATCCATCGGATGAATCTTTTTATTTTCAAATAGTTTTTCTAACTCAGCATAACTTTTTAAAACAATATTTCCACCGAATTTTTCAGGTCTTTTAACCTCTATTTCATCAACTAATTCAAAAATAATATATCTAAAATATTCTAAAATTGGGTTTTCTGCAATAGTTCCTTCAGGACACCAAGCTTTTTTTACTTTTCTTTTTATATCTTCTTCAGAATCTGTCATGAAAATAGCTGTGTCTGGTTTTGATTTTGACATCTTTAATTCAATTGCCCTGTCAACTGTAGAAGTATCTGTTTTTGGCGGTTCTGCTAATCCAGCAAGCATATGGTGACTTATAATAATTGGTTTCCAAAATCCAAGATCTTGTGCTAATTCCCTTGCCAACATACTTACCTTACGCTGATCCATCCCTAATTGACAAATGTCAACTTTTAAATGAAATATATCTGCAGTCTGCATACATGGATAAAATATCTGCGATGCTTGAAGATTATCAGATTCAGATCTTCCCATGATCTGCACTGTTCTGAGAACTCTTTTTAATGTGCTTTTTCTTGCAATCTGCATCACTGTTTTCCAATATTCTGTATCATCTAACAAATCAGATGCCCATACAAATTCAATATTCTTTAAATCCATCCCGCATGCTTTCCATACTTCAATATAATAATGCCCTACTTTTTGGATTTTCTCTAAATCTCCACCCATCTTATTGTTTGCCCAAGCATGCCAATCTGCAACAAGCATCTTAAATTTAATGCCTACTTTTGTCATCTTATTAATATTAATTGAACGCATTAAACCTTGAGCTATGTGAATATCTGTGCCAGAAGGCTCGAAACCATCATATGCAACAGGATGTGTTTTTGTCTCAAGCAGTGTTTTCAATTCTTCTTCTGTGACTATTTCTTCTCCTACTTGTTTAATAAGATCAAGCTTTGTTTGAATATCCATCATACAAGCATTTTTATTTTATTATATAAATGTTTTTAAATTAATGAGGTATTCTAGCTTCTATGCTTTCAGTATCTGATATATTGATGTACAACTATTGCCAGCGAAAACTTTTTTTGCAGAAGGTTCTTGGTATTATAGAGAAAGCACCAAAAGAAATTACTTTTTCTGGAACAATTAAACATCAGGTGAGTTCTTCTATTCTTGGATTGCGAGGTGTTATTGACCAGCTTGAGATATCTGGAGAATCAGTTATACCTGTTGAATTAAAGACAGGAAAAGCACCAAAACAAGGAGTGTATGAACAGCACCAGTTACAATTAGCTGCATATATTTTACTTCTACAAGAACAATACCCAACTGCAACTTATGGCTATGTTTATTATCTTGCAAGCAATGAGAAGAAAAAAGTACTGATTAATCCTTTTCTTAAGCAGGAGGTGATGCAGCTGCTTAATTCCTCTAAAAAACTGCTTTCTAAACAAGTACTACCTTCATATTGTGAAAATAAGCAAAAATGTCTGAATTGTGAGATAAAAAAGTATTGCTATCATGAATCGTATGTAGCTGAGAAAATGCAAAATATTATGAATCATTCGAAAGCTTTAAATAATACTTAAGGCTCACTCTTTTTGTGCATGTTACTCTTGAAAAATAGGTATTGTAGCGTGTTAAAAATGATAATTAATAATATGTAATGATTTATAAAGAGGGAAATTCAATGGCAGATGAAGATAAGAAATTTTCAAAACAATTGCTTGGTAAGACAGTTGTATCAAAATCAGGAAAAAGATTTGGTGAAGTAGGAGATTTAATATTTGAAACACGTTCTGGTGAACTAATCCACATGGTATTAGTTAATCCAACAAGTTATACTGAAAAACTTGAACTAGAACGCGATAAAGAAGGAAATATCCTTGTGCCATTTTCAGCAGTTATTGCAATCGGCGATTTTATGGTTATTTCTGAAGAGGATATTATTTAATTGATTTTTTTCTATAAAATCTCAGAAAAAATAAAGCTTTTATAGTAGTTCTTTCAGAAAAGCAACAATGGCACGAAAAGCAAAGAAATTTACTGATCATGAGAAAGAAAAGCTTGAGAAAGAACAAGCATACCTCTCTAATGAAAGGACTTTACTTTCTTTTATTAGAACTTCATTAACATTTATTTTAGTTGGATTAGGTATTTTTACTCTTTCAGAGAATACACATCGGTTGTATCTTGCATTCTTATTTGTTGCTGTAGGGTTGATTTTTGGAGTTTATGGGTATAAGAACTTCAGAAAGGTAAAATCACTAATATCCCTTTTATAATCAACTTTAGTCTCTTTTTAGTGGGTTTATTGTTTTTTACAAAATTTTAAGGAAAGCTTTTTAAATAGCTAATTTTTTCTAGTATCTTAATAATAAAAGATTAAGAAGTGAGGCATATATTATGGTAGAACCAAAATTAAGATCACGATCATTTAAGAGAACACATGTAGTTACACCTGGAAATAGGAATGTTCTTCATTATAGAAGAAGGAATCCTAATCCTGTTAAATGCAGATTGTGCAAAGGTGTATTAAAAGGAATCCCTCGTGTAAGGTCAAATGCATTACGACAATTAGCTAAGTCAAAGAAAACAGTTGCTAGACCATATGGCGGCAATTTGTGCAGTAGATGCACTAGAGCATTGTTAAAAGATAAAGCAAGAACTATGTAAACTTGTTTTATTCTGAGTAGTCTCTTTATGTTATTGGTGACAATAATGGCCTAAGTTTAGAGAAAAAGAGGCATGAACTATAATTATAATATTAAGTGATATAATAAATTAATTGTGTGGTGAGACTATGTTTAGTATTGGAAGAGTTTGTTTAAAAATAGCAGGAAGAGATTCTGACTGCAAATGTGTAATTATTGATGTTATTGACAGTAATTATGTTCTTATTGATGGGCAAACAAGAAGAAGAAAATGCAATATTGACCATCTTGAGCCATTGCCGCAAAGAGTTGAAATTGAGAAAAATGCTTTGTATGATGCTGTTGTCAAAGCATTGCAGATAGTTGGTGTTGTCTGCGAAGAGAAAAAAGAAGCAAAAATTCCTAAAGCTGAGAAGAAAGAAGCAGATAAGGAATAAATCTGTTTATTATTTCTTAATTTTTTATTTCAATTATTTTTACTTACTAATTCAAATAACATATTGCAATCTAATTCACATACAGCTATAGGTGTATCAATTGTAAAATTAGTTAATACTGTCGGATGTAATTCTCCTAGAAAACCAAGTGATATTTTGTTTACAATTACTTCTGCAACTCTTCCTGGAATAAATGATGGATGCGCTGTTTCTTTGATTGTGTATTCTATTGAAAACATACGCAGGAGATAATCAATAACTTGTTTTATTTTGGTGTAATCTATTTCTGGATTGCATAATACTATAGAAAGATGCTGTTTTTCGTCGACAAGTGTTGCTTTTTGCTTGTCTGGCAGAAAAACTGTTGCAATTTCGAAAATATTTTGTGGATATTCATTGTGCTTGTTTTCCTTTAAAATCTGTAATAAGCTTGGCAATAACCAACTGCGTAAGGTATTGTATTCAATGCTTATAGGATCAACTAGTGGAATAACTTCTGATTGAATATTCATATTGTTTAATTGCAGTGTTTTTGGGATAAGGTGGTATGAGTTTGTTTCTAAAAAGTTTAAACCAATAAGCAGATAGATTATCTTTTTCTTGAATTTTTCAAATTCATCTTCTTGTGCAATAGTTGCAACTTTTGGAATAATCTCCTCTAAATTCTCATAACCATAAGCTATTGCGATATCTTCAATCAAATCTACTTGATGCAAAATATCAGCTCTATATGATGGAATCAATGCTTTGCCATTCTTATAACCAAAACCCATTGATGCAAGATATTTTATCATCTCTTTTTCATTTAAATTTAAACCTAGACGTTTATTCACATAATTTATATCTATTTTCATCTCAGAAGGGTTTAAATTTGGAGTTGTAGATGTTTTGTTAGGGTATATCATTTCTATTGAATAGATTTCACCACCCATATCTGCTAATGTTGTCACAAACATGTTTAATGCAATCTCTACGTTCTGATAATCTGTACCTGTACATTCAATAAATACATCTTTTGTAGTCTCATCAATCTTTCCAAGATCGTCTGAATTAGTATATGGCAGCATTGAAAGAACTTTTCCTTTGCAGTCGATATAGAATGGATACTTTGTCCAAGATTCTGTGATTTGTTTGTATTCTTTTCCTGTTGGATGTAATTCTTCTATCTTATCTGCTGGAATATCTTCTTTGAAACCAAGAGGTTTAAATTTTATTGTTTTTGGATCTTTTGCAATATAAGTTATAGGGAAATTAATTTTTTGTAATGGATAAATACCATAACATGATTTTTTTCTTTTTCTTCCATGTGTTGTTGCTAATTTTTCCTGCATTTGTATTATTTCCCTGATGCGTTCATCATTAAACTTAAGATTCTTTACAATTGCACATGCTGTATATGGGCGCATAGCTACTGATTTATCTACAATTACTTTACAATTAGAAGATTTAATCTTATATTCCCTTAATCCTGTCTTAATCCCTATAAATGAAGAAAATGCTCTTGCAAAACCTTGTTCAGATAATAAATCAGGCCTGTTTGGAAAAATCTCAACATGAATTTCGTCACTTTCGATTTTCTCTAAATTAGTACCTAACATTGAAATCCTATCTTTAAGCTTATCAATAGGGAGTTTCTTTCCAATAACTTTCTCAAGTACACTTTTTTTTAATACGATTGTTGGCATAATTCACCTATCAACTAATTATTTTATCCATAACTTCATTTCTCTTAATTGTTTTAAATCGTTTTTGTACATATCTCGAATATCAGTAATACCATAATATGAACTGACTATTCTTCCTGTGCCTAAACCCCATGCTAATACAGGAATGTCTTCGCCAAGCAATGGAATAACAACTTCTGGACGGAAAATACCAGCACCGCCTAGTTCAATCCATTCTTTTTTTACTGGATGAAGCACATCAACTTCAACAGAAGGTTCTGTGTAAGGAAAATGTGCTGGCCTGATTCGTACATCTGGGTATCCCATCTTTCCGAAAAATTCTCTCAGATAGCCTTTGAGATGCTTAAAATTAGCATTTGGATCAATAACAATACCATCAATCTGATAAAATTCAAATAAATGTTTCCAGTCCAAAGCTTCATTTCTGAATACTTTGCCGACTGTAAAAAATTTGGCGGGAAGATCTTGTTTTTTTAATTGTTGTAATTTTAATGCACTTAATACTGTTGTATGCGTTCTAAGTAAAATTTTACTAGCTTCTTCTTCACTCCATTTATATCTCCAACCTTTACTGCCAGTATCTGCACCATTTTCATGGACATATTTTATCTTCTTGAAATCTTTTGGAAGTCTGCCATGCATTATTTTTTTATTGCCTAAGTAAAATGTGTCTTGCATTGTTCTAGCCGGATGATCTTGTGGGACAAAAAGCATATCTAAATCTTGGTATGCAGTATGCACATAATTACCTGTCATTTCTTTAAAACCCATGTCTAACCAGATCTGTTTTACATATTCAATTGCTTGATTCTCAAAATGGCGTTTGCCCCCAGTAATCTTTGGGACATTAATCTCAACGTCAAATCGCCTGAATTTTGCATCTTTCCAAGAATTATTTTTTAACATCTCTTGTGTTAATTTTTCTGTGATGCTCACAGAAAAATTCATTTTTGATAGTTCTTTACCAATTTCTGTGAGTGAGATTGTTTTTGGTTTTCTTAGTTCTATTCTAATAATATCTTTTCTCTGTTTTAATTCATTCATGCTTTCTGTTTCATCAAGAGTCAAAGAAGCAATGTCTCGTTCTTCTGCTGTAAGTGATCTTAAGAACTGATAATCATATTTTTGTTTTTCTAATACTTTCTTTCCTTCCTCTGTTATTGTTATCTGGAGATTGTTTGCTTCTTTTTTTATTGTGACTGCATTTTTTCTTCGTAATAAACCAATACATACTGAATATTCAGCTTCATCGAGTTTTGCAAATTTCTTTATTTCATCTGTCATTTGAGAAGAAGATTTTATTGCTTCAAGAAATCTTTGTTCAGGGAGACCAATCTTGCTGTAGGTTCTGCCATTATTATCTAACAAAACAACTTCTTTAAGCTCTTCTTTTGTTGTAATTATCTTTTTGTTCTCTAACCATTGCAATGCTCTAATCACTTCAACTTCCTGCAATTTTGATGCTAAAACTATCTTATCTGGTGTGTTGTTTTCTTTTATCAGAGGAAGAACTTTTCTTTCTAATGGATGCAATTTTTCAAAGAGTATTTGTATGTCTTGCTGCATTATTGATTTAGATGATTAACTGGTATATAAGTATTTCTGAGTTTTTAATCAACTTTATATATCTCTTAGCCAATAAATTAAATCTATGGGTATTAAAGATAATTTATTGAACAGCAATAAAAAAGCAATGGCTACTTTTGGAACAATTGTTGCTGTTATGGGCAGTGTTCTTATTGCAGTAGGGATTGCTTGGTTTCTTGCTAAGAATTGGCATCAGATCTCTTCTTTCTTAAAGATTATAATCCTTCTAACTTTTACTTCTGCAGCGTATATTGCAGGGGTAATGTTGCCAACAAAGGGATATGCAGGTACAGGTAAAGCATTGCTTTTGTTAGGTGGATTGTTGTATACATTGAGTATTTTTTTAATTGCGCAGATATTTTTTACATCTTCGAATCTACAAGGGCAAGCATGGCTGTGGTTGATTGCGTTTATTGGAGTTGCAATCAGTACATACTTTTTTGAGTCAATTCCATTGCTGATTATAAGTATTTTAGAATTTATGATTTGGACGATTATTCAATTTTCTGCCTTTTCTGAGAATTTTAAAATGTTTTCTGGAGGGATGTTGACATTTTTGTTTTTGGTTATGGGAATATTGTTTTACAGCCTTTATTTATTACATTCATCTAAAGAACATGTGTTTGCTAAGATATATCAATGGTGGACATTATTTTATTTCTTGCTGTTTACTTTTATCCTTACATTTCAATTAGTACTGCCTAATTTATGGACTGAAAAAGTCAGCTCTTTTTCAGCTCCTGCGATGTTTGTGGAATGTATGGCAGTTGTAAGTATTGTGCTTCTATGCTTTGGTATAAAATATAATCTTGAATCTGGTAAAAATCAACGCAAAGAAATGATTGGTGTTTTAATATTACTTTTTGTTCTGGTTGTATTTTTATTATCTACAATGTCAATAAAGAATGAATTTGGTTTTTGCAATGCTAAAGAATGTTATTCTTTTTCTACAAAAGAAGATTGTAAAAAATCTCCAGACATTTTGCATTGTGATTGGAATATTGAAATCACTCCTTTTGGTGATAATAATGGTTATTGCACTCAAGCTTGCAGCTATTATTATAATATGACTGCTTGTGAGAATGCGGATCAGGATTGTGTTTGGTTAGATTATTATTGCAGCATAAAAGGGTATAATCTACAAGTTCAACAAGAGTTATATATCTCTTGCCAAAAGATGAATAATAATAAAGAATCCTGCAATAATGATGAACTTTGCAGCTGGTCTTCAGATCCTTTCTTTTTTTCAAATTCTAAAACTATGCCTGTTAATATTTGGATATTCTGGATATTGATTAATGTAATATTTATTGGAGTTGTTTTGTTAATAATAGGGTATGGAACAATCGTGAAATCCTCTGCAATCATCAACATTGGAATTGTGTTTTTTGTGCTTGATATTGTTTCGAGATATATTGGATTTATCATGGACTTTAAAGGTTATGTTGGTTTAAGCATGATCTTTATTTCAGGAGGAATATTGCTGCTTGGCGGCGGATATCTTATTGAAAGATGGAGAAAAAAGCTGCTGGAGAATGTAAAATGAGACTCTTTGTAAAACTAGCTGTTTTTCTTGGAATATTGTTTTCTATTACAGGTGGATTTGTTTTATACTCTTCTTGGCCATTAATTTTTGGAGAGACTATTGTGCTGGAAACAAGACCAGTTGATCCATTTGATGTTCTTCGGGGGCAGTATATTGTCATCAATTATGAGATTTCAACAATTCCTTTGCTTAAGAATGCAGTGCTTGGAGATAGTGTTTATGTTGTATTGCAAGAAAATGAAAATAAAACAGTGGAATATAATTCTACAAGCTTTATAATTCCATCACGGGGGTATTTTATAAAAGGTACAGTTAGAAATATTGCAGATGATAGGATGACTTTGGAATATGGAATTGAACAATATTTTTTTGAAAGAAATGCTGAGTTTACGATGCAGAACTTAACTGTTGCAGTAAAAATAAGCAGTTCTGGAAGAGCAAAGATATCTGAGTTATTACAGAATGGAAAACCTATCGAGATGAAATATAAGAAAATTGGCTTGACTTCTTAAATTGAAAAACAAAAATAAAACAAAAAAACTATTTAACAATCTTCTCTGCTGGTTTTAATGTTACCCATAATGTGTCGAATAATTCCTGCAATGCATTTGAGAAGAATGGGGTGTTAATCCAAATACCTATGTCATATGTTGGATGCACTTCAGCATCATCAAGCACCATAAATACTATTTCTTTTCCATCAACAATGCAAAACCTTGCTTTTGAATTGGTGTGCCGCACTTCAGCAATATCAGCAATGTCTTTTAATGCTGGCAATGCTTCTTTTGTAATAGGAGCTGCAATTCTTATCTTTACTCCTCTTTTCTTTAACTTTTCAAAGACTGGTTTTAATCCTTCAATCTTTCTGATAAAACCTTGAGTAGTTGTCATTATTGTTACAGTTTCTTCTGCACCTTTGATTGTTAATTCTAAGTGGTTGTAAAGATTATGTCTGCCACGCAATGAACCTGATAAATCAGACGGTTCAACTAATTCAATTCCTTGTGTGTGCAAAGAATTTAACTCAGTAAGTACTTCTGTAGTTTTCAGTTCTTCTAATCTGTCCATCTTCTCTTCAACTTCTTTTTTCATATTCTTTTTAACACGTTCAAGAACTTCATTTGGAGGAACTGCCAAGTATTTTATTGGTTTGCCTAATTTCATTATAACAAATCCTTTCTTTTCTAAGCTTTCCAATACATCATAACTTCTGCTTCGAGGAACGTTTGCAATGTCTGATAATTCTCCTGCAGTAGAAACTCCACGAGAAAGCAAAGCTGCCCAAATCTTTACTTCATACAAATTCAATGAAAAATATCTTCTTAATTTACTTAAAAATTCTTCTTTCACTATCATTTACTTCACCCTTTAATAAATATCTTCTATATTAACTTGAAAGTTAAAACAATAAAATTACTAACTTGTGCTTATATATAAAGTTTTCTTTTAATTAAAAAATTATGATTTTTTTATATTTATTGATTATATATTTTATATAAAAAGAATATTTATACAAAATGAATATGGCTATAACTCTATCTTTGTTCCATTATACTTTCCAATTAAGTTGTTATACAATGCTTTTTCTTTGTTTAGGTTGAAGATATAGGTGATGTATTTATTCTTATATTGCTGCACTTTTTCGAGCTTGTTTCTCATCCCTCCTGTTACATCAATGTGTTTTGATTCTCCAATTGCTTTAGTGTATTGTGAGATGTTTTCTTTGTTTATCTCTTTGATTGTTTCTTTTTTGTTATCATAAATACCATCAACATCAGAACCAAAAAAGAGAATGTCTGCATTTAGCTGCTGTGCAAGGTAACAAGCAATGTCATCTCCTGAAAGAGGAATTGCTGTCAGTTGTTCGTCAACAACCATGTCACCAAAAAGAACTGGAATCTTTTGGTACTCTAATGCTTGCCTGATTGCTGTTGTTTCAGCAAGCTTTATCTTTTTGTTTTGTGTGATGAATATATCTAATGGAATAAAATTCTGAAGAAGCAATTTCTCCTGCATTATTCTAGTTATTTCTTTATTTAGGCTGCAGACAGATTCATGTGTCCTGTGAAAACCTTCATACTGCAAAGGCGTTGTTATTCCATCTTTGATGTTGTATTCTTTGGTTAATCTGTGTCCATAAGGACCAACACCGTGAACAATAATCAGTGAGAATTGTTTTTTCTCTTTTGCTTTGTTTATCTCATCAGAGATTCTCTCAATTATCTTTGGATAGAACTCAAGCTTATTTTCTGCTTTGTTTGTTATGACACTGCCTCCTAATTTCAAGATGTATAATGGTTTTTGGATAGTATCTTTTTTCATAGTAATTCAGCACCATCTGCAATCTTTCCGACAATATAATTTTTGATATTAATTTTTTTTAATGCATCTTCAACACTTTTCTTGTTTTGTTCATTTGTTATTAAAACAACTGTTGGACCTGTGTCAATTGAAAAATAAACTTCTATGCCATTATTTCTTAATCTATAACATAATTCCATTATTTCCATTGTTTTTTCTTCATAAAGGATTATTGGATTATTGCTTGTCATAGTTATGTTATGCAATGCTAATGTGTCTTGTTCTGCTAATCTTGCAATTGTCCAAAGATCATTGTTGTTTATTGCTTGTAGTAATTGCAGTGTTTTTTCTTTTCTTTGTTCTAACCATTTTTTGAAGAAAGGTGATGTTTGAGCATGAAGATGAGCCATTTCAGTCTTAATATTATTTGTTGAAGCAATTGGAATTGTAATCAAGATGCAGTCAGAATTTTTTTTATCTATTCTTATTGCAAAGCAATCTTCATGTGATATTCCTGGGTATGACAGCCATAAAGAAATTCCGCCTGCAACACTTCTGCATGCGGAGCCAGCTAATAATCGTGCAATTGTGCTTATGAATCTCTTGTTTGAGGAATATTCTTCGCCAAATAAAGCGTGTGCTGCAGCTAATGCAAACGCTGCACCGGCAGATGCGCTTGTACCAAGACCTTTTGGATTTTTTGCTATCTCAGTTCCATCAGAGAAATAATTATCTGATTCAATTTTTACTTTCTGAGATGTATTTGCGAGATTTCTTAGATAATCAATTATTGCCAATACTCTTTTTCTTTCAGGTTCATTAGCTTCTTTTTTGTTTATTATAATCTTATCTTCTTTGAACTCTTGTGAGAATGTTACTGTTGCTTTTGTGTATGCACAATTGTTTGTTATTGAGATTGATGGGAAGAATGCTGTCCTGTACTGCCAATCAGGCATGCCATGATATTTAAGAATTCCTTGTATTGGATATGTTTTTGCAGCTGCAGTGCTAGATGATCTAGTATATTGTCTGAACTCTTTTGGATATTCTTCTATGATATATTGTTTTTCTAATAGTTTTCTTAGAGAGTTATAATTCTTTTTTTCTTGTTCTGCAAATTGCCTGAACTCTTGAGGGATGGTTGTCATAAGTTCACTTTGTTCAAATAAATAGTGTCAATTATCCATCGGACTTTTAATATTACAAATATTTTTGTTAGATACTTTGGTATAAATTAGCGTTGTGCTTATGTTTGAATGGCCTAATAAATCTCGAATATATCTAATATCTGTGCCATTCTCTAAAAGGTGTGTCGCAAATGAATGTCTTAATGTGTGCGGAGTTATCTTCTTCATTATACCTGCTTTCCTGGTTGTGTTCTCTATAATCTTTTGTATTGTTCTTTGGGTATATTTATCATTTCTATTTGTTAAAAAAACATAGCCTTGTTTATTAAAAGTTAAATTTAATAAACTCTCTTTTATTTTCTGTGAAAGCATAACAATTCTATCTTTCTTTCCTTTTGCTCTTTTCAAATGAATTAAGTTTCTATCAAAATCTATATCTGGCCATCTAAGGTTTATTATCTCACTAACTCTAAGCCCAGCTGAATATCCTACTTGAATAATTAGTTTATGATTAATATTTTTTGTAGCAGAGATAAGTCTTTCAATTTCCTCTTTTGAAAGTATTACTGGAAGCTTTTTTTCTCTCTTGACATTAGGCAGATTGTTTAAAATATCTTGAATCTCTGAGCTATCTTTTTTTATTGTATTAAGGTAGAATTTAATTGCAAAACCTGCCAATCTTACTGTTTCGTCAGAATTATCTTTTGTAATCAGTTCTAAAAGATATTCTCTTGGTGATTTTCCGGAAGAAATAAACTTTTTTAGATGATGCAGATATGCATCTATTGTTTTTTGTGAATATCCTTTAAGCTTGCACTCTTTTATGACAATTGTTTCTATTTCTGCCGTATTAGATATAATTACATCCATTAAAAAATTGAATAATATCCAAATATATAAAACTTCGCATTTTGTAGTAAATTACCCCACTTAAATGTAATAATACTACGTTTAATAGATGTTAAATGCAATTTTTTCTCATTTGATAGAACACATTTTTTGTTAAAAATTAAGAAAACGATCTTGTTCTTGATGTGAGAAAAAACTCTGCGCTGATG
>JAGVYW010000030.1 GCA_018303075.1 Candidatus Woesearchaeota archaeon
ATTTACAATAATTAATTGAATTTCTATCATTTAATTAGAAGCTATACCTTTAGTTCCTTTGGAAAATCGCTGATTTCACTTGCTGGATTGGATGGCACTATTCATTGACATAAAAAGAAACTCTATTAAAAATATGCAATATATAGTTGACTATTACAAGAATAATAAATAAAAAAAAGCTTATGCTGATGTATAGATTAATATCCTGCAATTTGGATAGATATGTTTTATCTATAATATAGACAAATAAAAATAAGAACAATAACAATACGATATTGACAATAACTGCATTGAATATTGGCTTATATGTTTGCAGTCGACTAAATGAACTTATTGTTTGCTTTAGTGCTGATTTCATTGATCTTTTCTTGATAAAATTGCTATGCACTACTGAAAGAATAAAATATAATACTATGATTACAGGTATAAATAATACATATTGCATCGTTGCAATGAAATCTGGTTTTATATATGTTTTAATGAATACATCTATCGTTAATAAAAATAGAGTTGTAATTATTAAAGAAATTGTGTTGAATAGATAAAAAAAACCAAAATTTTCTAGTTTTAACTGCAATGGTTTTGCAAAAGAATCAATAATTGAGAGTATTACATATTTCGCAAGTGAATAAATCAAAGAGAATAATAAAGCCATAACTAACAATACTATCATAAAACCTGTTGTTGGTGCTGAAAATTTAGGCGGAAAGATATAAGTAAATAGTTTGTTTAGTATATATAATCCTAATACAAAGACAATATCATATATCATTGTCAGAAACAAATAAGACGGTTTTTGCCTGCAATATTGCAATGTCTTGCAGAATAATGTTTTTTTAAACCATGACTGTTTTTGCTCTGAATTTTTTTGCATTTTCTTATAGAAGGGAAATTATTTAAATAGTTTGTTGTTTTTTTGTTTTGTGCAACAAAAAAATAAGATTCTTGGAAACAATGAAAGTACTGAATCATATACTACATTTAATAAGCGATACAAGAAACAAGAATTGGTATTAGGAAAAGAAGGACAAAAAAAACTAGCAAAAGCTGCTGTTGCAATTGTAGGTCTGGGAGCTTTAGGAAGCAATTGCGTTGAGCTATTAGTCAGAGCAGGAGTTGGAAAACTAATTCTTATTGACAGAGATGTTATTAGCTTAGATAATCTACAAAGACAGCATCTTTATGATGAAAATGATATTGGGAAAGCAAAAGCAATTGTTTGCGAGCAAAAATTACGAAAGATTAATGGCAGCATTGATATCATAGGCAAATTAGCTGATATTACTTGGAAAAACATCCATGAAATACTGAAAAACATTGACTGCATTATCGATTGCACTGATAATTTATTTACACGGATGCTGTTGAATGATTTTTGCGTTAAGAATGATGTTCCATTAATACATGGAGCAGTTGTTAGCAGTAAAGGAAGCTTGTATGTTGTCTCTGGCAAAGAAAAAGCTTGTCTGGCGTGCATCTATTCTGACAAAATCAACCATGAAACATGCGATAGTACTGGTGTGTTGAATACTGCAAGCAGTATTGTAAGTAGTCTGCAGGCAAATGAATGTATTAAATTGATATGGGATAAACATCCTGTTGAACCTGATTTTTTACGGATAGATCTTCTGAGAAATAGTTTTGAAAGGTTTGGTGTGAAGAAAAATAAGAATTGTTTTGTATGTATAAAGAAAGAGTTTAGGTATCTGCTAGGCAGAATTGAACAAAAAGCTGTGCATTACTGCGGCTCATTTCAATATCAAATTAAAAAAAAGGATTTTTCTAAAAAATCTTCTTTTTTGAAAAAAGAATATATAGAGATTGTGAGCAAATTAAAAAAGCTTGGAAAAGTTGTTGATCTTGGATATTGCGCGCATTTTGATGATTTAACATTGTTTCTTGACGGAAGAGTGCTGATCAAAGCAAAAGATGAAAAAGAAGCGAAAATGTTTTTTGATAAATATATAGGGAACTAAAATGATAGAATTTGAAGTTAAAAAATGCAAAACAAAAGCAAGCTATAGTGTTACGCTAAAGAAGAAGCAAAAACTACAATTGGAAAGACTATCTAAACATTTTGAAGTTGTAAGTGATGCTGGGATAGCTATAGTAATTATGGTTGAAGATGTTGAAGTTATTTGTCATGGTTATGGTGAACTGAAATTTAAGATAAATAATCTAGATAAAATAAAAGAAATCAGTGAAAAAATATTTAGCAAAATTTTATAAATTATTTTTTTGAGAGTTATTCCTGTAATTTGAGCAGCAAGACCAAGACTTACTTTTCTTTGTTTAAAGAGCTCTAATGCTTTCATCTTTCTTCCTTGTTCTAATAGATTACGAATAACCTCAGAGCGCTTCCATTTAAGCACTTTACCTACTTGCTCAATCTCTTGATTATTATTTAGTCTTACTGTTATTACAACCATTTTATTTTACCTGTGATTTAAACAAGACGAATTCCACTTGTCTATTGACAGGTGGTGGAATTCGTAAGCGTCAAGAACCACCTTAGGTGTTATCGATAAGCATGCCACTGGTTCTGGTTTATTGACCAGTGGTTCTTGACATAAAATAAGAAACTATTTAAATTATACTTTGAACATCATATCATGCCACTGCAGTTTTACAACACACTAACACAAAAGAAAGAATTGTTTAAACCTATTGAAAAAAATCTTGTAAAGATGTACAACTGCGGACCTACTGTGTATAATTATGCACATATTGGCAATTTTAGAGCATATATCTGCAGTGATATTCTTAAGAGATATCTGCTGTACAAAGGTTTTGCTGTCAAACAAATTATGAATATAACTGATGTTGATGATAAAACAATCAGAGATTCACAAAAAGAAGGTTTAAGCCTGCAGGAATTTACTGATAAATATACACAGGCATTTTTTGAGGATCTAGAAAAGCTGAACATTGGCAGAGCTGATGTTTTTCCTCGAGCTACACAGCATATTCATGGGATAATCAATTTAACAAAGAAACTGCTTGATAATGGAATTGCATATCAAGCAAAAGATGGGATTTATTTCAGCATCAACAAGTTTAAGAATTATGGAAAGTTGTCTAAAATCAAATTAAATGAGACAATAACTGGAGTGCGTGTAAAGAATGATGAATATGATAAAGAAAATGCCCAAGATTTTGCACTCTGGAAATTCTGGAATGAAAAAGATGGAGATTGTGTTTGGGAAAGCCATTTTGGCAAAGGAAGACCTGGATGGCATATTGAATGCAGTGTCATGGCAATGCAGCATTTAGCAGAACATTTTGATATCCATACTGGAGGAATTGATCTAATATTTCCACATCATGAAAATGAGATTGCACAGTCAGAAGCAGCAACTGGAAAGAAGTTTGTCAATTATTGGCTGCATAATGAATATATTTTAGTAAATGGCAAAAAGATGTCTAAATCTTTGGGGAACTTTTTTACCCTGTGTGATTTACTTACACAAGGGTATAAAACAAGAGCAATCAGATATCTGCTGTTATCTTCTCATTATAGGCAGCAATTAAACTTCACATTCCAAGGAATAGAAGCAGCTGAGAAAGTTATTGAGAAATTTGACATATTCTTTGCTTCGTTAGATGAAGTTAAAAAGAGAGATAATACCGTTGAGAATGAAGAGATTGAAAAAATAATTCAAAGAGCAAAAGAACAGTTTGAGCAAGCAATGGATAATGATCTGGAGATCTCTCAAGGATTAGCTGCAATCTTTGAGTTTATCCGACGAATAAATGTGCTGCTATCTGAAAATAAAATTGGACTGAAGAATGCTGCTGCTGTTGTTGATTTCATGAAGAAAATAGATTCAGTTCTTGGTGTGATGCATACTGAAGAATCTGTCATACCTAGAGAAATAATAATGATTGCTGAAGAAAGAGAAAAAGCAAGGAAGAAAAAAGATTTTGCTGTATCTGACAGATTGCGGAAAGAAATTATTTCTAAGGGGTATATCCTTGATGATACGAATACAGGATATAGATTGAGGAAGAAGTGAATTGATTATACTTTCTCTATTCTTTCTTCAGAAATTCATCAATATAATATAATATTCTCTCTTTGTGTTGAGAATTTATAGAAACTTCAAAACCGTAATTTGTCGGCTTGACGTATAAGATACCCTCCTTAACCACATAAAGTCTACCAAAACATACTTTTCATAAGAACATTTATATTTCTTTCTTTCTTGTTGATACTTATGACACTCAACATCACTTATTTCGTTCATGGTACAACAACTGATAATGAACAAGATATTGCTACAGGATGGAATCACGGCATATTATCAGAAGTAGGAATAAAACAATCTGAAGAGCTTGGAAAATTGATGAAAAGCAAAAAGTTTGATGTTGTTTTTTGTTCTGATCTGCAGCGAGCAATTGATTCTGCAGAAATTTCTTTTGGAAAAAGGTTTTTAATCATTAAAGATAAGAGATTAAGAGAAGCAGATTATGGCGATTTTAATGGTAAACGCTGCAGATTGTTTAAGAAAGATCTAACTATCTATATTAATAATAAATTTCCTAACGGCGAAAGCTATAAAGATGTTGAAAAAAGAATGAACGATTTTTTGGGATTTGTGAAACGAAAATATAATGGTAAGAAAATAGCGATTGTCAGCCATCAAGCACCACAGCTTGCACTTGAAGTGCTTTTGAAAAAGAAAATATGGAAACAAGCAATTGCAGAAGACTGGAGATTGAAGAAAGCATGGAAGCCTGGATTTGATTATAAATTGTAAAAGGATAGGAATAATTAACTATAGTTTATTATATATATCACGCATTCTTGTAATATCTTCTTCAGGAAGACCAATAACTGATGCTAATTGTTCTAGATTAGATTCTTTGATTAGATATCCCCCTCTACCAAAACAAAGAAATCCTTTTCTTTCATATTGACCTAAAACATGCTTTTTTGCGTAATCTTTGATTTGAGAAGGGAATACTTTGTAAAAACCAATTAAACAAAGCATTGTCTCAACTTCTTCTGGTGCGTATAATCTTTCTGCCATAATAAAACAGAAATTAGAAGTAGTATTTATATCTTTCGAAAATGTTGTTACTTTAGTGTGATTATTGTTGTTTAGACAATAAAAAAATAGCAACAAAAAACTATGGTTCAGTGTACCATGCACAGTTCCAGATTTTTGTTGCTATTACGTGTTTGTGTTTGAGCAGCTGGAGATTGTTGGGGGTGTCTAAAGTTTTTACTAGATACCATAGACGATGCTGCCCAACCCCCACAACACATAAACATAAAAAATTGTTCGCTTGTGAGCGAATAATTTTAACATTAAGGGTATATGGATATTGTGATTATATTTTATTTTTCTAATGCTGTGCCAATTGCTTCTGTATTGCCAGCGATGATTTTTGTAAATGTATATGGCAGATTCCACTGCTGCATAAACTGCTTGATATCATCTGCAAATTTGTACGGAACAAGAAGAACTGTCTTGCCCAAATGCTTGATATGATCATCTTTGACAATACCTGATTTTCCGTCCCTGCCTTTTAATGCATAATAAAAACGAATTTTGTTAGAATTTGTGAGTTTTTTTGTTGAATATGTAACTAAAACCATCTTTTGACCCTCTTTTATAAAATCATCATCAATATACATGTTAATATTCTTATTAATGGACTTATTTATATACTTTTCTGTTATATTTTTTAACAGCAAAGCTGTTAAAAAATAGATTATTATATAACAGTTATTGATTAGAATAGCGATTTCGTTATTTAACCTAACATTATAATTTTATATTTATACCTTTTTTTAGATTATTTCTCTAAAAAAATATTTTATCTGTTATTTAATTTAACATTGCAGTTGATATTGTTGTCACTTGTTTAGTAAAACTGCTTTTTTTATTTAAAATTGTGTTAATATAATTAACATCAAATTGGTTATAATAGATATTAATTAAATTAGAATGAAAATGAACTAAGAGATTGATTAACAAATAGATTGAAAAACAAGAGATTTTATTGACTGCAATGTTATTAATTGTAATGGCTAAGAAATTCGTCCCATTGTGCTATTATATAATCTGAAATTGGTTCATTAATAGAATGTGGTTTGATAATTATATTATCTCTTGTTATCTTATAAGTTGGAGAGAATACAAATCCTGGCCTTTGGGGTTGTTCTGGTAATTCTGGCTGTTGTGGTGGAGTAAACTCACCAATATATTTATTAATAGAAACACCCTTTAGCCAAGCTGCTACTCTCCTCCATCTACTTGATATTTTTCTATCATAAACATTTTTTGTTCTTTCTACTGCTAAACTATGTTCTGAGAGAATTCTTTTTCTTTCTTTTTCTATTTTTCTAGAAGTATCATTCCACTTATATTGAACAGATAATTGAAATACTCTTTCTTGATAAGATCTTTCAATATTAACATAATCTAAATTATTCATATATTCTGTTAATGTTTGTTGGAGTAAGGATGCAACATTTGCGGGAATTCCATCAAAAATAGTTGAAAAACCAAATAAACTAAGTATGTATTTCTCCTCTAAATTTTTATCAAAACTTAATTCTGCACCACCTAAAACTAAATATGCTTGAATTCTATGTTTTTCTGCAATTGAATGATGTGTTTTTGTAGGATCTAATTCAGGTTCTGTGTACATATTTAATACATACCTATTATCTTCTTCTCTGCAAAGAATAAGTTTACCAAAAGGATGGTATAAGAAATCATATGGGTTAAACTTCTTAATTATTATTTCAAGAGGCATAAAAAATGGAGAATTGTTTTTATTTAAATAAGTGATTTAGTATCAGTGGGTAGTAGTATTTTATCTTTTCTCATAGATATAATAAGTATTCCCATAATATTCTTTTTGAAAAACATTTTTCATTGACTGATTAATTGCTGAGAAAAGAACATCAACTTTTTGCTGGCAAACAGCATCTCCTTGTGCGCAATAGAATGCATGTTTTGAGAAAATAACAGCAAAGATATTTGTTGGAAGTGTTGAGTTTTCTGCATATGCTGTATTGATATCTCCAATAAGCATTGCTGCATCTATATTAATATCTGGCATTGATTTGTTGATGATAACAATGCCTTCATCAATTGATTCATAAAATGGATGAAATACAGCATCTGTGTAAGCAGCTGGCACTGGATCTGATGTGAGAATTGTTCCAGAAACTTGTTTTCCAGAATAATATTGATAATATTCTTTAATTATTTCTGGCTGTTCTGCGGAACGCCAGAAATAATAATTTAAATCTATACAAAAAAGGATTATCATGATTATCCCAATAACTGAAAGAAAAGAGATTTTTGAGAACCTTGTTGTTAGCTTATCATATACAAATACTAAGCCATATGCTGCAAGAATCGAGAATATTGGAAGAAATACTAAACCAAATCTCTCCTGCTTGTTTGCAATGATTGAATAATATAACAGAGAGATCAATATAAATACAAACAAAAGAGTTGTGCTTGTTGACTTGTATAATCTTTTTGTGAAAAAACAAATAATTGCAAGAAATGCAAAAATCAATAAGATATTGTGCTTAAGAAATACAATCGGATAATAAAAGGCATTATACATCTTTTCTGAGAATGCAGCTGTTGGCAAAGCATCTGCTGGATTATTCTGATGATATGAAGCTAGAATCAATGGACGAAATAATGCATGACTTAAGCAGCAGGTTTCATCTTTATATAATTGGTAGTTAATAAGCATATATGGAGTAAGAATCAAAAAGAAGAATAAAACATATAAAAAACCATTTGTTATTGTTCTAGATATCTTTCTGTCTCTTATCAACTCAATCAAGAAAGTGAATCCTACTATTATCAAGAATAATCCCTGCGGCAAACGAAAGTATAAAGCTGCTGCTGCTGCAATTGCACTTGGGATATATTTTTGCTGGATGAAAAAATAAATTGCAAGCAATATAAAGAATGTTGAGGGTATTTCTGAAAGAAAATAGCCAGTGTAAAGAAAAAACAGCGGAGTAAATGCATAGAGCAATGCTGCAAAAATTGCTGTTCTTTTATTGAATAATTTTGCTGCAATAAGATAAACTAAAAGTATTGAACCAGCTGCAAACAAGATCTCTATTATCTCATCAACAATAATATAATTATCAAACAATTTCCATGAAAGACCAAAAATAAAAGGCAAACCTATTGGCCGTATCATCTCCCAGATGCCCTGCTGTCCTAAAGAAAATATGTACTTTCCCATTGCTATGTATACTGCTTCATCCCATATCAATGTATGAAATCTGAACAGAAAAAATAGCTTAATTGTGAAAAACAGTGCTATAATTATGATAATTGTCTTATGACTTTTTAGTTTTTGCAGATAATTATCCACTTTTATTCACTTCAGAATCATTTACTTCTTTTTTTGCGTCTAATTCTTCAGATTGATCAACTTCAGATTCACCAATATTGTAACAAGTATCTTTATTAATGAAATTATTGCAGATAATACTGCCTAACTGCTGCTTTTTCACAACACTTTCATATTTTTTGTTGCCAATAATAACAGTTGGGTATTGTGTTATGTTATATTTGCTTTTTAATACAGTAATCATTGCTTCATTTTCTTCATGATCTGCATTAATTGGGAATATTAACAATCTTTCACCATATATTTTTTTGTAATATGTCAGTAAAACTCCTTGATCTGGACAGATACTACAATCATTTTCTGAATAAAAATAAAGTACTGTGACTAAATCAATTGCACATTTTTGCTGTGATTTTTGTGCAAAAAGCCAATATTTTATATTATCAAGGATATATCTCCTTGCAACCATATTAAATTCATCTTTGTTGAAATTGCTATTATGCTTATATTGATCAAATTTTTCTAATGATACAGAAAGATCTTTTATTGATTTATCTAATGCTACTTTTAACACAGAGCAACTATCTTCGTTTTCTGAGAATGTTGTTAAATATAAATACTGCAGCTGCAAACTACCATAATCTACTTCCTGCTGTTTTGATAATTTTTCTGATTTCTGCAATCTTACACTATCTAATAATATACCTAAAGTCAAACCTAGACTAAATATTAATAATGTAAGTAATGCTGCTAAAATATATTTTTCTTTGCTTATTTTTCTTTCCATTGTTTACCACTTTTGTTTTTTCCCAAATAATAATTCTAACACAATAACAACTGCAATAAATGACAGTATGATGTAATATATAAAAAGGTATGGTATTAAGTAGAGATAATCAAAAAAACCAAGCTGCTGTTCAGCATTTTTATATGATATATAGATTAAGAAAATTGTGATCAATAGAGCTATATTAACAATGAACATAGTGGTTATATTTAATGATAGTATATCCAGATTAATAGTGAAAATATCCTGTAAAAATGGTTTAATATCAAAACCAACTAAATAAAGATGATAAAATCTTCTTAGCAAAGGCATTATTGCATAGTAGAAGAAAAAACTTATTGTTGTAATACTAAAAATAAAAAGCATAACATTAATACTCATCTGTAAAATGCCAAAATCACCATATGATTTATTGAGCAGCATATTTTTATATTTTAATGCATTAAACAGCCCCCCTTTAAACCACCTATTACGCTGCACATATAATTCTGAGAATGTTTTTGGCGCATTTGTATAAACATCTGCACTTGGACATTGTTTTATCTTAAGATTGTTTTTCTGCACCCTATAAGCTATTTCCTGATCTTCTGTCAGATTATTCTCATCAAATCCACCTAATTTTTTTATTACTGCTGTTTTATAAAGAGAAAATGGTCCAGGAGCAACATACAGACAATCTACTTTACTCATCAATTTTGCAATAAATATCGAGATAATATATTCAATTGCCTGAATTTTTTGCCAAAATCTTTTAGGAGAAGCAACTTTTAATGTAGGTGTTACAATTACAATATCACTCTCAGCAGCTGCATAAAAATCAACCATTTTTCTAAGCGTATTTTTATGTACAAATGAATCTGCATCTAAACATGCAAAGTATTCTCCTGTTACTTTGTTTAAACCAGCATTTAATGCAGCGCCTTTTCCTTTATTCTGCTGATTTATTACAACAATATCATATTCTTTATGTGTATCAATAACTGAGCTAATGATTGCTGTTGTATTATCTGTTGAACCATCATTTACTATAACTATTTGTAATTTTTCTTTAGGATATTCTAATGAAAGTACTGACAGCAGTGTTTTTTCAATAGATTCCTGTTCGTTATAAGCTGGAATTATTACAGAAATAGATGGTGAAAATTCTTTTTTTTTATTGGTTGGTGCTGATTGTTTTTTATCTTCGATAAATACAACTATCCAAAAGATAGTAAAATATAATGATATGAAGTAGATGGATAATAATATTATATTAACAAATTCCATTTATAATTCACTTCGTTATGAAAATTCCCATATCTCAACACCATTTTTATTATAAATACTTTTAAATCTTTCGCTGTTTTTTAAAAGAAAGAGCAACCCTTGGTTTTCCTTCTTCCATACAATCCCTGATTTCATAAAAGGTGTTATAAAAATATATTTAATTTGATATTTGGTTAATAACTGTGTTGTTTTTTTAATGTCCCTTGAATAAAATAGTTCATTTGCTATAATAGATTGATTAAGGTATTTATTGAGTTCATAACTCTTTGTATCTAGGAAAACTGGCAGTTTGCCATTGCTTTCTGGAATTGATTGTAATAGGTGACCATATCTATAGTAAGATAAGATGTATTCTTGATTATTAATATTGCTGTATTGCTGCTGCAAAAACAAAATAGCATGATATTCGTCAAGCGTAGGATATGCTGCTGTAATTCTTGTTATTGTTGATAAACCAGAAAAGATAATACCAAGAATTAGAATAAAAAGAGAAACATCCTTTATTAATGATAATTTCCACTCCTGCTCTAACAAGTAAATAAATGCTATAGCTGAAATAATACTTACACAAAGATTAAATAGATATTTTCCATCTGAAAAATAATAAGTTATGATCAATAGAACAATTATAAATAGGATATATTTCTTTACCATAGGTTGTTTTTTCCACATCACATATAATCCTAAAGCAAATAACAATATAGAAAATATCCCAAATCCTACAAATGCACCCAAATCTGCAATTGTCTCCTGGAAAATATTAGTATAAATTGTTCTACCTGGTATATCTGTAAATTGTCTTATAACTGCAATTTGCTGCAAAGATATGATTATAAAGATTATAATTGCAGTCATAATAATTGTTTTCTTAAGATTCTTTTTTATCAGAAAACTATAGAAGAATAAGAAAAATATTGCAAAGAATAAGAATGATAATGAGATATAAAATAATAAAACAGCCAAAAATACAACAATTATATCAACACTAATTGATTTTTTCTCGATTACTTTGAGATAAATCAATGCAAGAAATAATAGCAATCCAAGTGTAAATTTGCTTAAGAATATTGCTGAAGAAATGAAAATAGGAGATAGTATATAGAGAATTAATGTTATTATCTTATAATTATCTGGAATTGATAGATTTTCCATTATCTTATATAATAAAACAATTGACATTACTGAAAAAAATAATGTTAGTAAAATAATTGTTATTTTTGGATGGATTATAATAAACAATATTGCAAGAAAATAATGAAGTGGATTAAATACATATTCTGTTTGTGTAAAAACTAGCTGATCATTAGCTAAGAGATTATTGTTATGTATATCTTGCGCCATTCTTATATCATAATAAATTGTATCACTTGGAAGAATAATCTGTTTAAACTGCAATATACGAATAATTGTAGGGAGCAGGATAACGATAAGTGTGATGATTAATAAAATTAATAATTGCATCTTTTTGTTTTTTAACCAATCCAACTTTATCATAAAAAATTCACTTCGTTCAATTTTTTATTAATTACTATCAACTTATCCTATTGTTACCTTACACTTGTTTTTATACACTGTTACATTATAATAATTAATGCTGTCAAAACATTTTTCATCTATGAATCTTAAATCAGATAAACCATATTGTTTTTTTGTATTATCTGAGAGAAATATGTAATCAATACTATATTTGTCTAATAATTCAGATGCTTTTATCTTTGAATAAGTTGTAAATATCTCATCAATATCATTGATGCGTTCATTAATATTATCAATTAATAGAAAATTGTCATCTGCAACAGTTTTTCTATTTGAAAAATAGGTTATAAGATGTCCATCATCAACTGAGCCAAGTATTGTTGTATCCTGTAGAGAAGTGGCAAACAGCATAAGCAATGTGTTTACTTCATCCTGTTTTGTTGCATCTTTTATATTTGTATCTGCAAATTTAAAAGAAGGTATAACTGAAGTAAACAATAATATTATTAGAATAACTCCAATAATATAATTATAATAATTATTGAGTTTTGTCTGACTTATATACTCCAGCAGTATATCTAAAAACTTTGCAAATAACATCACTAAGAAAAATGATAAATATATCAATGCAAGATTTAATTCTATAAGCTTAAACCACATCAGAATTGTTGTTGTTATTACAACGCTGATAAAGAGATACATTATCTTATCTTTTTTCTTAAGAGTAAAGCTTGAAATAATATAAATACCGCAGAGAAATGGGATGATACCTATCTGATAAATCGCCTGCAATATTGAAACCTGCTGGAAATAATCTGTAAAATATTTTATTGGAACATTATGCCAGAGAAAAGCATAACCATGATTATAGAATGCATTTTTGTAAATAAGCAAATAAAACCATAATGAAAAAATAAGAGAAAATATAACTATTTCTATCTCTGCTTTATCAAGTGATAAGTTTTCAATCTTAATTATTATGAAATAAATAATAAATGATGTAATTATCAGCATAATTGTTGGCTTTGTGAAAAGGAAAATAATGAATACTAGAACATAGAGCATTGCATTTCCTTTGCTTGAAATATCCATGAAAAAATAAAGCAATAGCAATGTTAATGGAATTGCTAAGGAATAAAGAGAAATAACATTTATCGTCTCTTTAAAGAATATTGGAATAAATGCTGAAATAAAAGCAGTTAACACAGCAACTTCTTCTTTTTTTGTGAATTTTCTTACTATCAGATACACAAGCAATACTGTTGAAGCAGCTAAAATTGCTGGTACAATCTTAACTGCAAAAAGTATTGGCATAAATAATGTGAAAAATGCAAGAAAATAGTGAAACATCGGCAAGAAAAGATATTTCCTTCCACCATAGCTGAGATCATCATTATATAATGGAAATCCAGTGTCATGTATATGCTCTATCTGCCTAATATGAAAATAAGAGTCATTGTTTGTAAAATATGGTGTTTGGAATGCAAAGTATAATCTGATTACTATGGCTAACAGAAAGATTGCAAATAGCAAGTAAGTTGATTTTCGCATTCTTGGTTATAGGATAAAGGGATATTTAAGGGTTATGGTAAAGTTTAAATATAACAGTTAATAAATTCTTATTATGATCATCCTATATATCACTTGCAAAGATAAAGAAGAAGCAATGAATATTGCAAAGCATTTGTTGGCTAGGAAGTTAGTTGCTTGTACGAATTTCTTTCCAATAGAGAGTATGTATTTCTGGAATGCTACTATGGAATACTCACAGGAGTATGTTTTACTAGTCAAAACAGAAAACAATAAATATAAGCAAATTGAGAAAGAAGTAAAAAAAGTACATTCTTATGAATGTCCTTGTATATTAAAGTTCACTGCCCAATGCAATAAGGAATATAAGCAATGGCTACAAACGGCAATGAAATAGAGAGAATTTTGCAAAGCAAAATTCTCTAAGCCATGCAATCCGAACAATAATGGATTTGGTTAGAAACTGAATTAATAAAAAGTATCATAGTTTTGGGGTTGGTAGTAATAGAACATCATTTGTTAAAAGAGGATATCTTTAAAGAGCAATGCCTATATTGTGGAAACGCTCTTCAAGAGGATCAATTCAAAACTGAACATATTCTTCATGAACTTCTTTATAAGGTAGCAGTTTGCGAATGCGGAAAAGAAGTTATTGGTGATGAAAGGGTTAAGCATCTGATTTAATATTTGCTGAGTTAGTGAAATGAACTCAGCAAATATTAGTTGTTAAGCTTTGATTATCGACTGGAAGTGTTGAATTCTTAAATCAAAAATAATAGAAAAATAAGCTTTTGTGATTGAATTACAAATTACGGACTACTTTTTTTACCACCACCACTGCTGCCACCAGAACCACCACTGCTAGTTGTTATTTCTGGAGAAGGGGGAGTTTTTACACCTTTGCACATACACTGCTTAAATGTTAACCCACAATAATGAGAGCCTACATCAGTGCCTGATTCTGCTCCACACTCTCCTCCATCAGAATAACCATAGGATTGACTACATGCGTGAGCACAATTCAGAGGTGCACATTTTCCATTGATACAAGGATCCATTGAGTTACAATCAGAATCTTGATTACAAGATGGATAATCACAAACACACATTAATGGTGAACCATCTTTAATATCACAATATCCAGAACCAATAGGAAGACCTTCTTTAATCTGCGGTGAAATTAATCCTTCCATTCCTTCAGGATAACCAACTGTTCCACCACATTGACCTTTTGTTCCATATTGATTAGTACATTCTGTAATACACGTTGGATCTTCAGCATCCTTCACACATTTTCCATCATCACAATAATAATCGTTTCCTAAATCAGGACAATATTTTGAAATACGATTATATTCCCCATTTTTACAGATACCTTCAACAAGATATGTTTTGCCATCCTTAGTATTTTTTTGGCAATAATCATATTTTCCTTTTGGATATTTTTTTGAACGCACATCTGATTTAGTGAAGAAATCTTCTCCATCCTTATCAGAACAACCTTTAGTATTGAGAGCAATTGCCTGTCCAGCTAAATCTACAGATTCAATATTGTCTTCTGCAACTGATTCATCAACCACAACTGTGCCAACTTTATTTCCACTCAGCATAAACAAACTTACAATCGCAACAACAGCGACAATTGCAACGATAACTAAAAAATACTTTGCATTATTTTCTTCCATTTGTTAATCACCATTTGTTTTTAATATAATTCTAAATGCTAAGAATTTGAATTATTTAAATTAGTGTTAACATGGGGGGGGGTGAAAATAGAAAGAAGTTGAAATTATTTATCAAAAACAAGCACAAGGATCCCCACACATATCTAAGAATTCTAGATTCCATGCAAGTGTAAATCGTATTAATGGAACATCACCGTAAGGGTCATCATTGCTTGTGCCCAATGATTGTATAAAATAAATATATTCTTTTTTTGTGAGTTCAATTGCATGAGCTACTTGTAATCCTAAAATAAGTGAATTAATTAATCTATAACAAGCATAAAACGAGCTTTGTATCCTATATATGCTTTTGTACCTTGTTCAACTGCAGTTTTACCAAGAACCTCTAAAGAATCACAAGCTAATGCATAAACTATTTTTTCTTTTGCAAGAGATTTCTCAAAATTATCCCTATTTGCAAACTCTCCATTAAGAGTTGTTAAACTCAATCGAGAAAGATGGCTAACGACTGATAGGGGGAGTTCCTTATTCCTTATTTTTATCTATGAGTTTCTTTTTTTTATCCGTTATAGAAAGATAATTTTGTCTGGTTGTTACCGGACGACCTAATTCTTTTTCAGCTTCTATTCTAGCATTTCCTGCGACATTTCCACCTCTTTTGGCAACATCTTTGCTTTTATCAAAAGTTTCTGGTTTTTCATCTTGTGAAAGTTCGGTTGTCATACGTTCACCAAGCATTGTAAAA
>JAGVYW010000031.1 GCA_018303075.1 Candidatus Woesearchaeota archaeon
TCGCAGCCAATATTAGCCGCAGAAATATGGTTCGTCGTACGGCTGAGCAAAGCGAATGCCGTACTTAGGATGTTTTTGGCCAGACTTTTTTTTAAAAAGGCTGTTCGAATTCCGTGCTGCTCAGTTTTTTATAATACATAACTATTATATACAAAAAGAGTTTATCAGATAATCATGGATATCTTACAAATACAATCAAATCCCAATAGACAGTTTCTAAACATAATTGAAAAAAGAATCAGAAAAAATCTTCGTTCAAAAGATATTCTTCACAAAGATCAAACAATTTATGTTATTGATCAACTAACTATATTTTTCTTAAAAAGAATAGTTACTCTTCCTGTAAATATTGTTCAGCTTTCTAAGAAAGAGCTTAACATAAAAGAATATAACTGCAGCATTTTTTCAAATAAAGAAATTAGGGTATTCATCAAAAAAATGAAAAAGAACGAAATTCTTTTCCTTCCTTTGCTTTTAGACGATTATTGCGCATTATTTTTACAATCACATTTTGCAAATCAAAAGATATATCAACAAATAAAAAAGCAGCATCTGCATTCATTATTTGAAACAATTACTTATGAAGAGATAAAAGTTATAACAGAGAGATTCAACTTAAAAGTGCCTTTCAATAGGGAAGATGATTTATATTCATTTTTAGACGCCTTAGAAGCAAGATTTCATGGTACAAAGCATGCATTGTATAATTCTCTGCAGTTTTATAAAAAGAATATAATGTAATCTATAAGAAATCCATAAGAAAATTATAAGAAAAACTATTTTCTTTCGTTATCTTTATATATCTCTTCATCTCAGAACAAATTATGAGTTTATTTGGAAAGCTGGCATTTTGGAAAAAAAAAGATGATGATGCAAGATTAGGAATAGGTACAAAAGGAGATTTTGCAGCCTTAAACCTAAATGATCCTCAATTAGGCAATGATTTAGGATTAAATAATGATACAAACCTTAGCAATAATAATCTTGGTTTAGATTTAGATAATCAACAGCAGCAGTCATTTACACGATTTGGTTCACAAAACTATTCACCAAAAAATCCAGGTACAGGTGCAGCAGTTGTAAGGCAAGTTGAACAATCACCTTTTCAGCAGCAAACTTCTCAGCATCAAATGTTATACAACAAAGACGTTGAATTGTTATATGCAAAGATTGATGCAATCAGAGCAAATGTTGAATCAATCAATCAGCGTTTAGCAAATATTGAAAGGATTCTGCAAGGACAGCAGACACAATCACAGATGGATAGAAGAAGAGTATATTAAATTATTCAATAGATAATTATATTAATTCCTTTCCACTTTCTTTCTCTTCAATCTTTATAGCATTAACTGGGCATGCTTCTGCTGCGTCTAGATATTCTTGTAGTTCTGATTCATCAAATTCAAGTGTTTCTGTTGTTTCAGTTTTCTTTGCAGAAAGATCAACCAAAGTTATCTTTTCATCTTCCTTCATCTTCCACCTTTTTGCTGCAGTTGCTTTGCATACACCAGTCCCAATGCACTTTTCACGATTTAGTGTAAGAATATATTTCTTCTCAATAAAAACCACCTGTTATATGTGATTTTTTTATTGTTTAAAAAGGTGATTGTTAAATCAGACGGACAAAAATCTCCACAATTTATAGTTGGAGATGAATATCCGTGTTTTTTTCAAATTTTTGCTCATCTGTTGTTAAGAATCAAAAACTATATATATTTAATCCATAATTAATTTTGTTACAATTGAGTATAGTAAAGATTTGTTAGAGCAAGAACTACGTCCAGAATATGTAAAGAAAGCTCTAAAAATAGATAAACATAAAGGTATTTTTGTTGGTACGATAGAAAATCTAAGAAAGAGGTATGAAAAATAGTATATTCTCTCATGGAAACGTGTGCATATTGATTCGAGTTTTGTTCTTGCATTTTCAGTTGATGAAACTAATAAGATAGTTACACTCGAAGATTTTGATTATCACGATAATATTTACAGATAAAGCAAATAATTATAAAATCTAAAGTAAATCAATACAGAAATGCAAGACATCCACAATCATCCAACTGTAGAAAAGCACAAAATAACAACAAAGCAATATCTTATTTTATTTGCAATAATTGCTATTGTATTTATTTTAGATCAGCTGAGCAAGTTTATTATCACTCAAATGATGCAGCTTAATGAATCACTTTTTTTTACAAGCTTTTTCTCACTTACTTACATAACAAACACTGGTTCAAGCTTTGGCTCATTGCAAGGTTATAATCAATTATTGATTTGGATAACAATTATAGTGATTGGATTTATTCTTTATTATCTTCCTTATTTTGAACAGCAGATATTTCCCGCTTTAGGCTTAGTTATAGGCGGTGCTTTAGGTAATCTGATAGATAGAATTAGAATTGGCGCAGTAATTGATTTCATTGATTTCAAGGTTTGGCCAGTATTTAACATAGCAGATTCTGCAATTACAATAGCTGCAATTATGATTGTTGTTCTAACGTTTTTCTGGAAGCCAGCAAAATGAGAAAATGAACTATTTTAAACACAATATTTAAATAATAGTTATTATATTTATTAATATAATACTATGGGAACACAAACTGAACCGCGGTTGAGCACAATAGAAATGGTGCGGAAAGCAATCAGAGATAATGATAGAAAATATTCTATTTATCAGTTGTGGAGACTATTACCAAAAAAAATGATGTATCAGACATATAAAACATCAATAGCCCATTTAATTAAAAACAAAGAAATTACTTTTGATAATTCTAAGAAGATTACAATGATCCGGAGAATTGATGAAACAGGAAATTTAGATTCAAAAAAACAGATATCCAGAAAAGACATTATTTACAATTTGTCTTGTTATGGTTATGATCTCATTTCAGTAGAAAAGATAAAGAAAGCAAATAGGATAGAAATTGAAGAGTTAATAATGATTATTCTTATCCAATATCCTCAAGCAAGGTTTATTGAGGCTATTCCAACCATTTTGCTTAAGAATGATATAAATCAATTTGAATTATACAGAAAATCATATGATTATGGTTTGATTAATAAGATAGGTTTTCTTTTAGAGATTGCGTCAAAGATAGCGAAAAAGAAGAAAATAGGATTCGAGCAGTATTCAAATCTATTGCAGCAGTTCAGAAAGATGAAATCCTCTGAAACAATCTATTTTACAACTCTTACAAATGTAAAATTGCTTGAGAAAAATATTCCTTTTATTATGAGGCAATGGAATCTTTTAGGAAGATTCTCTCTTGAAGACTTTTATAAGGAGGAATATTTATGATAGACCAACAGCAGCTTCTTGACTATCTTGATCAGCTTGATGCTTTATTACAAAAAAAGATTACATTAGTTGCTGTAGGAGGAACTGCACTCTGTTTGATGAATCTCAAAGAGTCTACAAAAGATGTTGACTTTTGCGCAGCAACTAAGCAAGAATTTGAGATGATTAAACAAGCAAGCAAGAAAGTAAAGACTATTTTCAAGATAGATCTGTATCATACAGGCTATATCTTTTGCTTGCAGCTTCCTGATGATTATATATTTCGTGCACGTTCATTTCCATCTAACTTCAAGAATATCTCGCTCAAGACATTGAGTCCAATAGATATAATAATCACAAAAACAGGAAGGCTCAATCAAAGGGATATCGAAGATATTGAAGCAGTAATTAAGAATAAAAAAGTGGATAAAATAGAATTAATAGATCGTTTTAATATAATAAAAAAATCAATTCCAAGCAATGATGCAGTTTTTGAAGAGAATTTTAAAATGGTTTTGAAAGAATTCTTTTAGCTAAATATATCACACAAGATCTAAGACCTTTTGAATTCTAAAAATATTTCAAATACTAACTAATAAGTAACGAAACATTTATATATAAAATCTAATCTCTTTATGTAATATTTTGTTATATAGCGTTATATAAAAAGAGATTAATAATAGTTTGGAGGAATGATTATATATGGTAAAAGATTTAATAACAGTTTTTAAGTTAGTTGAGAATAATCTAACGTGGAATCAAGAAGCAAGACGTATTGGTGCTGATTTATTACATACTAAAGAGAGATTTGCACCAGGTTCAGCTGATGAGATTGCATTCTATTCAGGTCCAAATTCTTCAGATTGCCAATTAGAAGCTGAGCTTAGAAGAGCATATCCTACTAAACAACCTGAACATTTACTCGAATCTTATCTTAATAGACATTATACAGTTCATCCAGAGACTCCAGAGGAATTAGGTAGTAGAGTATTTACTTTTGTACGACAAGACATGGTAGATACCTTTGTTTTAGATACTCGAAGTTCAATACAGTTATCTCTTGATTCATTTTGTCGTGCATTAACAGTATATCAAGCAGAAACATATCGAGGTAACATATCTCATTATGAAGGCATTTTAGATGCAGAAAAAGAATTAGGGAATAATCCTGATGTTTTAATGGATATTGTAGCTCTGTGTTTACCTAAGAGTACAAATTCTTTAACATATATCTGGTATGTTCCAAGAACAGAATAAATACTTTTTTGAATTTTTTATTCATTTTTATTATTTTAATTTCATAGGGGGAATAATTAATGTTAGAATCAAAAGTTACAAGATTTGAAGATTATCGTATCTCAAAAGCTCCTTACTATGAACCTGTAGGTAATGAAGTCTTATTATTTCAAATGGCTTATGAAAATAAACGACCTGTTTCTCTTCGTGGTCCAACAGGTTGTGGAAAAACAACACTTACTGAATTTATGGCATACACACTTGGATTAGATATAACTGCTTTTCCATATATTGAAGTTCCATGCCATGAAGATATCACTGAAACGCATCTTCTTGGAAGATATGATCTTGATGGAAAATGGCTTCCTGGTCCATTATATATTGGAGCAAAATATGGTGGTATGGTTGTATTGGATGAGTTCATTGAATCTCGTCCTGATGTACGTGTATTAACTCATAGTGTTACAGATGATCGTCGTGTTTTATCTGTATCAAAGACTGGCGAGGTTATACAACTTCCAGATAATTTCATGCTTGTTACTTGTTATAATCCAGGCTATCAAATAAAGTCAAAAGTGCTTAAACCAAGTACAGCACAGCGATATATCACTATTGATATGGGTTATCCATCACAAGAGATAGAAGTAAAAATCTTAATGAAAAAGACTGGAATAGAAAAAGAAATTGCTGTAAAGTTTGTCAGATTTGCAAATGACGTAAGAAACATGAGAGATTCTGATAGAATCAGGATTCAAGAAGGAGTAAGCACTCGATTGCTTGTCATGGTCTGTGAATTATATAAATCATACATAAGGCATAAACTTTCTCCAAATCTGAAAACTATTGCAAAAGTTGCTCTAATCAATCCAATTACATCAGAACAAACAGACAAAAAAGTATTAGAAGAACTGCTCGCAATATTCTAATCAGCATTGAGATATATAATCATAAGGTGCTCCTGCAATGGCTGATAAAATTGAAGATACAAGTGATAAAAAATCACAAGATAGGATAGATAGATTATTATCTTCTTTTTTTACCAGAACAATTGAAGTTAAGCTAAGAAAAGAACAGTCAGAAAAATTAAATTATACACCAAGAAGTTTTTTAAGTTCTGTTATTTCATATCTGCATAAAGATTTAAAGTATGAAAATCCACCTCATCTTCTAAAAGAAGAACAAAAGAAAGATATTTTTGAGACTCTTGATGATATTTTACAAGCAGATACTGCACAAATAAGTACTATTCAAAAACATTTTGAAGCAGTCTTACCATCTACTGCTACTCCTGATGAACTTACAGATATTGTCCGCGACGTCAGCTTTTTTCTTGGAACAGTTGCATATGCAAGACCATCTGATTCGAAATTAAGTTCATTGATAACAGCTAGAAATATCAGAAACAGTTCAATAGGAAAAAGAAGTTATTATCAAAAGGCATTGTATAAGCATATTACTTCAGGAGGTGTTCTTACAGATTTACCTAATGTTAGCAGATTATTTGACTTTTTATCTATAAGTTCTGACCCCTTTATTGGTTTATATAATTCAAATCTATACAATTATGGTGGATATAATAGCTTTAGCAGTGTTCTTTATCATATTTTTACGCTTGATCCTAAATCAACAGACGAAGCACAAGAGATTATGAAAAATATCAAGGAAGTAAGTATGGCAAGAACAAATGCACTTATTGAATATGGTATTTTAAGTGAAAGAAAAGTACAGCGAGAATCAAATGCAAGTAAAGAAAGTACTCACAGAATATTTAATGAAGAAAGAAATGATGAATTAGATGATCTTGTTACATCTGATCGAATATTTACACTTATATCAGCAGCTTATCAAAAGCTTCCACACAAAGAGATTTCAGATCTTACTTTGATTCAATCATATGTCTCTAAGTATCTTTCTGTCTTTGGTTATAATCTTGCTTCATTCAAGAATCTTTCAGATACAATTAAATATATTATAAAAGGTACTTCTGAACATTTCAGGAATTTAATTGAACCTTTATTAGATGGTTTTAACAGATTTAGTTCATCTAATTTATCTCAGTCTGATCAAGTCTATATGACTCATTTAAAGAAAGTTTCTGATCTTCCAATAGAGAGATTGTTGATATACAAAGCAAATATCAAGTCAATAAGAGATATAAATAAAACTCTCTTTAATAAACAGTTTTCTCTTGCAGAAAAAGATATTTCAGCTTCTCTCTTAGATTATCTATCTACAGCATCATCGCAAGAGCTAGCGAATCAAGAAGAAATAAGAAGACAAATAACTGAAACATTTACGCGGGATTATGCTGCTATTCTTTTAATAGATTCATACATCGGGAAATTTTCTTCTTTTTCAGCAGCTGGAACAGCTGAAGTTATTCGTTGTTATAAGAATATAAACATTAATAAGATTAATACAACTGCAAAAGAATCAGGCATTAGAGAATTTAATCGTAGAATTCAAAGGCAGTTTTACACAGCATCTCTTGTAAATACAGAGAAACTGAGACAATTTTATGAATCATTAGAGATTAAGATAGATAAAAATCAGAAGAGTCATTCTACAAGAAATAGCAGCTTAAGATCTAAGGAATTATATGAACTTCTCAATAGTTTTCATGAAGTGCTCTTTAATCATTATGATAAGTTTTCAGCTGACAAACATATAGAATATCTTGGACTAATTAATAATGGTTTTCTCAATGATTTTGTCAATAAATGGCTTTACAATAAGACCTTACTGCCTTCTTCTCAGCAAGCATTAACACTCTTTGATGATATATTGACTAAATTTGATATTATCATCAAAACTTATCGAAATGATCCAGCAGAGAAAAGAGCTAGAAACTGTAATAAATGGTTTGCACATATTATCAGCCAAGATAATCTTACATCTCTTCGTCATTTTCTTATGGCAGATTTTTCACATGAGTCAGCTTTAGCTTCAACAGCAGAAAGCAGAATTAAAGAAGAAACTAATTCAGGCAAAGATAAAATAAATCCTGTTGCTGATTTTCAGGAAGAAGGAGAAGTTCTTTCAAAATTAGCAGCAATCTATGGAAGATCTCCGTCATTATCTGTTGCATTAACTGAACCAATTATTGATGAAGTTATTTTTCCAACACTTTATACAGATAGACTAAGTCTTCCTAAATATGTACATTTCTTCTCAAGTCATGATGGAAACAAAGCAGTTTACAAACTTCTCACTTTTATGCAGGCTTCTGCCATGAGATTTGGCTATGTTCCATCTAAAAAGGATAATATTGCTAATAAAGATAATATTACTAATACATTCTCTGATTATAGTAATCCTACATATGCAGAACGATTATGGACAATTCTGACCTACAATCAAGCAATGCATTGTGTAGCTGAACAACATCCTAATCTTTCATCTGAGTTATCTGAAACAATTGAAAAAATAGCAGTCATCTCGCATGCAAAGCTCGCAGGTAAAAAACCTGCTTACAAAGTGCTTTCATTGCTTGAACAATCTCTTCTGCTTGGAAAAGACATAGCAGTAGCAGGTGAAGATGAAAAGACAATAGCTTCTTTTATTGATGGAAAATTATTGCCTGTTATTAATGAAAGCAACAAAGAATCATTAGATGAAATGTACACTCTCACAAGAAGATTATATGAAATGATAGATAAAGAGTTTAATCTGAAGGAATATGAAACTCAAAAGCAAGCAGCAGAAACTTCATTAATTTATAATCAAAACTTTAGTAGGTTTGCAGGCAGTTATACTGACCAGCCATTCTTTTTCTTTGATGAATTCCAGGGTACAGCACGCTCTAAGGTAATTATCAAACAAGCAAGTGCTGTTGCAAATGATCGTATGGCAAAAGTAAAATTAGAACATGCTTCACAGATTAAAAAAATAAAATCACTTCTTGAAGCAATAACTCCTGCAAGAGTAACAGTAGAACGGCGTTTATATGATGGTGAAATTGATGAAACTGCCTATGTTGAAATGATGTTAGAAAAAAAAGCTGGTTCATCACCGGATACTAATATATACACTAAGCGTAGGGTTAATGACAGAGATGTTGCTGTTCTTCTTACTATTAACCAATCAAAGAATCTTGGGATATGGCTTGATAAGCAGACTCGTGTATTAGATTATGTACGTCCTACAGCTTTATATCTTTTAGAGTCTGCATCAGTAGCAGGAGATTCTGTTGCAGTTCTTGGTTATACCAGTCGTAGTTCTCAAGAAGTATTCATTAATGTATTTAAGGATTTCAAAGAGGAACATACTCCGCAAGTTGATTATAAATTAGGATTATTGTCAGCAATTGATAATTCACGTACAGGTGCAGCATATAGATATTGTGCAGAATATTTAAGCTGGATTGCCGCAAAAAGACGTATTCATATCGATATCCTCTCAGACCTTGCTAATGATCCAGAATATACAGGAGAGAAAGGATTAAGAGATACAGCAGACGCAGTTCGAGCTATTCGTTCACGTGGTATTGAATTATTTGCTCTTTCAATAAATCCAAAAATAGATCATTCTGTTTTAGAATCAATCTATGGAGCAGGTCATTTTCAGATAGTTAGTGATATAAAACATCTTGGAGAAAATGTTGTTTCTATTTACAAGACAATTGTGTTCTCATGATTTACTACTGCCACAGTATAAATAAACCGAAACATTTATATACTAATTATATCCTTCATATCTAAATATAACTACTTACCAATAATAAAACATTTTTAGAGTGAGTAAGGGGGTAATACAATGAAATATATCAAAACAATTTTAGCAATTGTGTTTATGTTAGTTTTATTAGTCGGCAGTATCAATGCAATTGATTTTGCCAAAAATGACAGTATTTTTATTAACAAAGAAGAACAAAAACTTAATCTTAACAACATAAAAATAACTAATTCATACACTTCAAAATTAGAGCAATCATCAACAGCAACCAACAATTTCTTAATCTTTGGATTACAGATTACTGACCTTAAATTATCACCTAGTGAGATTGTAGGCGGAAAGACAGTTGCAGTTAGTTTTGATGTATTTAATAATCAATTATTTCCAGTATATTCAACAAATGTAAAAGTTACAGTTAAAGGAATGACTATATCAAACCAGAAATACTTAGGTACAATGCAGAAATACGAAAAAAAATCAGTAAAATTAGGCTTAACTTTGCCATTATGCGCAAATGGAGCTGAAACTGTAGAATTATATGATGTTGTTGTAGAAGTATCATACACACCAGAAATCAATGGCAAGATGCAGTATGAAACTAAAGAAAAACAATTAACAGTTTATAATGACTTATCATGCAACCAACCAGTTCCACCAGTTGAACCAAAATCAGATCCTATTGTAACAATAAAAGCTTCAAATGAAACTCCAGAAGTAGGAGACAGTATTTCATTTTCAGCAGAATTTACAAAAGGAACTCCAAGTGATTTTGTATACAGTTGGGATTTCAATGGAGATGCTCTAGCAGACAGTTCAAAAGCAGTAGATAGTTACACTTATGCAAAAGCAGGAACTTATACAGTTACATTAACATTAAAAGATTCAAAAAATAATATGAAAGAAACAAAAGTTACAAAACAGATTGTTGTAAGTGAAAAAGCAATTCCTCAAGAAGAAGCACCAGAATTTACAATTTTAATAATTACTGCAGCTCCAAAAGTAAATGAGCAAGTTTTATTCAATGTAGCATTTACAAAAGGAGTTCCAAGTGATTTTGTATATTCATGGGATTTTAATGGAGACGCTCTAGCAGACAGTTCAAAAGTAGCAGATAGTTACACTTATACAAAAGCAGGAACTTACACTATAACATTAACAATCAGCAAAGCTGGCAAACAATATACAGCAGCAAAACAGATCTCAGTAGCAGATGCATCAGGAAATCCTGTAAACACAGCACCTACAGCAGATTTCACATTTTCACCAGCTATTCCATTAGTAAACACAGCTGTACAATTTACAGCATCATCATCTGACGCTGAAAATGATGTTTTAACATATGCATGGGATTTCAATAGTGACAATGTTATTGATTCAACAATAAGCAATCCTAATGTTACATTTGCATCAACTAGAAGCTATAATGTAGTTTTAACAGTAAGTGATGGAAAACTCTCAACAGTTGTAAAGAAAACAGTTGCAGTTACAGCAGTTCCAGTAGATCCAGCAGTACAAACTGAGCAGCAAAAATACAATGATTTAGAGAACAAATTTGAAGAGTACGAAGATGATTATGTTGACTTAAAAGATGATTACGAATCAGCATTGGAATCTAACGATGAAGACGAATTAGATGATGTAAAAGATGATCTTGATGATTTATACAATGATATCAAGAAATTAAACAATGACATTGATGATTTTCAAAGTATTGTAAAAGATGAAGATATTGAAGATGACTTGAAAGAATTAGAAAAGGATGTTAAAGATTTAAAGCAAAAAGTGCTTGACTTAAAAAACGGAAAAATTGATGAAAGTATTTTAAATCCAAGTTCTTCAACTACAGAACAACCACAGCAAACTACATATGTACCACAATCACAACCAACACAACAACCAAAAACAACAGTTGAAGTATTCACAACACCAAATGCACCTTCAACACCAGCTTTTACAGCACAACCAAAGGATAACACAGTAAAGATTGCATTAATCATTGCAGGTTTATTTATATTGCTTGCATTAGTTGTGTTTATTGTTGCAGTGATATTTACACGATTTTAGTATTTTTTTAATATTTTTTTGAATTCGGTTCAGAAAAATACAAACGGTGATCAACTATGGCAATTGACGATATAGTAAGTTTTCCAGGAGTAACAAGAACAGCTGGAACTCCAGGAGCAAGAAACGCGCAATATGGATGTACCGCAAAAACAGTAAGTGATGCTGTTTATACACTTACAATGCATTCTGCTGAAAAACCAAAAGCAGTTATTCAAGGTCCATTTGGAAGACAATATGAATTATTTCCAGGAACACCTGTTAATAATCCAGCAGCACCTCCAGAGGAAAAGCTACTGCAAGGTTTAGCAAGAGGAATGAATGCATTCGGTGATTTATTTGGCGCTCCAGATGAAGCTCAAAGAAGATATCGAGATGCAGGATTAACAGATCGTGGTGAAAGTCTTGCATATTCAGCAAAACGATTGCTTGGCGCTTGGATGTGTGGAAGAGTTACGTTAACAGAAACAGACAGATACACTGTTCCAACAAGACAACCGTATACACCAGCACTGTAGAGAATATTTAAGTTATTGTGGTAATTATGGTAAAAAATGTAATAGTCGCTGATGATAGAGAAAATTGGAGAAAAATGTATGTTGCAGTACTAAGCTCAGCTTTTCCTGATGTTCATATTGATGAAGTTGAAACAGGTTCTGATTTAGTAAAGCGTGTTCTTGAAGGAAATTATTCTGTAGTTATTTCTGACAATGATATGGAAAGTAGAAATAATGGATTAGAAGCACTTCAGCAGATTAGGTTATCGGGAAATAATGTGCCATTCTATTTAGTAAGCGCTAAAGGTTCAGCTGTTGAAAGAGATGCTATTAGTTATGGTGCAACTTGTTTTTATAATAAAGTATTATTTGATTCTGATAAATTGATTGCAGATATCACACAATATCTTGGTAAAAACTAAAAAAAGGTAAACAATATCGTAGAACTATTAGAAACTTATCAAGAACTATCTCTTTCATTAATTTCAGCTGGATTAAAACCTGCAACAATTATTAATTTAGATATAAATTCTAGGATACTTTCACAGTATAGATATACGATACATTATTTTGGTGATAGAGTTCCCTGCAGTTTAGATATTTTTGAGGATTCATTAATTGTTGCTATTAAAAAATTTCTCCATTCGCAAAATAGTTTGTCTTTTTCTGAAGAAATGCAAGAAAAAACTAATGAATCTTATGAATATGGGATACTCAAAGAAAAGAATTTTTATCTTGAACCTCATTTTCTAATAGGTAAAGATAAAAACGCTTTAGCTTTACTTCAATCTGCAAAAACAGATATTGAACGAGGTCTTGCGTATGGTTTTCCAAAAGAAGCAGTTGAAGCATATGTAAAAAGAAGAGGTCATAATTATGCTGAACAATATGGAAAAGCATTAAGAGCTGCTTATGAAGTAGGTGTTGCGATTCCGTCATCATTATCCTATATCTTCCATATACCTGAGGAATTTGATCTAATCAACGGTAAACTTTCTGAGTCAAGTCAAGAATTAGGAGAAAAATATCAATCATTTATACGAAAAGATAATCCAAGCTTTGCTGAGAGAATTGAAAGAGAATTCTTTGAAAGAATAATTGTCCCATGACTAAATAATTTTATTTCAACAGCCATTTCCAAACAGGCATAACTTTAATATTATCGAATGTATCTTCTAAATTATATGTTAATATTAATCCTTTTTTTAGATTCAGTTTTTTCACAAACGTTTTTGCAGTTGTTACTGCAATCTCTTCAATGATTTTTGACCCCCTTTGAACTTTGGTATGCAACTTAAATCCAAAGTGGCTTCTACCAGATTTTTTAGTCCATGTGGAACATTTTTAGGATAACTTAAAAATTTTTGGAAACTTAATCTATCAGTAATTTGAAATTCAACCTCTTCATCACTGATAGTATACCAGCTTTGTAAACATAAAATCTTAATCATTAGAGTTTTATTATACTCAGGTCGTC
>JAGVYW010000032.1 GCA_018303075.1 Candidatus Woesearchaeota archaeon
TTATGATATGGAAGCGGATGGTTTTAGTTTAGATGATAAACGAACAGAACAACCAGATAAAAATGATATTCCAGACATAATTGATAGATTCAAGAATAGGCAGAAAGAAAAGCCAACCGACAGAAAGAAGAAGTGTTTCTTTGTCCCAATAGCAGAAATTAAAGCAAACAATTACGACTTGAGTATTTCTAAGTATAAAGAGATTGAATATGAAGAAGTGGAATACGAAAAGCCAGAAGTGATTAAGAAAAAGATTTTAGAGTTGGAGAATAATATAGTTGCGAAGTTAAATGACATTAATATTTAGTAGTCGTTCGTCGTTACGGAATTCCCCCCTCGTCGTTTCGTATTCATTAAAGATTGTTCCCTTTCTGGAGATTTCACTTTGTGAAATCTCCTATCGTTAGCTGTCCTTTTAAGTGGGTAGGACAGCCATAAATATCATATTCAAACACATCTTTGTCCTGCTGTTCTTGAAGAGAATTTTGCAAAGTTCTCTTTAGCTTATTAGCGACCTCGCAAGAGGGAAAAGTTTAAGTGAAATGGTTTGCGTGAGAAACCCCCAGCTTTAGCTGGATTTATTTTGGGAGTATGTTATTTCTTTCAGTAGCTAAGTAATAGAGAGCATTATACCCTTTAATGACTTCTAAAACAAGGCGAGTTTTGCCTATTCTTCTCCTTCCATAAAAAACTGCAAATTCAAAGTTTTTTTTAATCAAGATGCTGCTAAGTTCTTGCTTCTCTGATATTCTATTGATAAACAAAGTATCACCCTCTGTATAATTTGAATTATACTAATCTAAATTATACAGATATAAAAATGTCTCGGTTTAGTATTTTCGAATTCGTCTCATTCATTCAGCAAATCTAACTTCTAAACTTTTATATAGCCCCTCAATCTCTAACTATCTCATGGACTACGAAAACTTAGATTTAGACAATCCAGTTAGGCATGAAAAAAGAATTGCAGGCATACCTACATCCAACAAAGAACTGTTAGATCTGCTCAAAGCATGGCTTGCAATTACAATTGCATTTACAATTCTGCTCAATGGTCTTCGGTTCAATGCAAACACTATTTTTGTAATTATAATTGCAGCTATTACAGTTGGCTCTGGTTTTCTACTGCATGAATTAATGCATAAACTAGTAGCGCAGAAATACAGATGTTGGGCAGAATTCAGAGCAGATAATACTATGTTATTGGTAGCAATAGGATTTTCTTTCTTTGGTTTTATCTTTGCTGCGCCAGGAGCTGTGATGATCTCTGGTAATGTTGATTACAGAAGAAATGGTATCATTAGCATTGCTGGACCATTAACTAATTATGTTCTCTCAATATTATTTCTGTCTTTAGTCTTCATACAATCTCCTTTATTACATTCGCTAGGTTTATATGGTTTTATGATTAATTCATGGCTTGGCTTATTCAATATGATTCCATTTGGTAATTTTGATGGCGTTAAGATTTTACATTGGAGCAAACTATATTATGGATTGATGGTAGGATTTGGTGTTTTGTTGTTGATAATCAATTTAGGATTGCCGTACATGTTCAAACAGATATAGAAAATTCTAGTCTTAATCGCTTAATTCTCGTCCGAATTGCCTAAATCAGAAAATTTTGAAAAAAAGCTTTTTTTTAAATTTTCTAGAATGGGTAAAGATTATACTTTAAATCCTTAAACACAAGCACAGATTTCATATTCATAATTATCTCAGAGAATTGTTCTCTTAATTCTGTAAACACCTCTTGAAACATCACCTGATTTTGCACTTCAACACTTATTTCATAATCCCATTTTCCAACAGTTTTTATTAAATATACAATATTCTTATGTTGTTCACAAAAACTGAAAAACTTCTTTTCATTCTGTTTTGTGAGATTCTTTAATGATGCTAGAATAAAATAATTCTGGTAGCCATATATTTGGCAACGGATAAAAGTAAAAAATCCTTCAATTATATTTTTCTCTTTTAACTTTCTGATTCGTATGAGCAATTTGACACAGTCTACTGGAATATGCCCTTTATATCAGTTCCAGATAATTATCAGTTTAGTTCAATGTTAGAAAGAGCATTGTTTGATCCAGGATATAAGATAACTGAAAGATTTCTAAAAGAAGCTGCTTTGTATCTCAAGGAGAGAGGAAGATTAATTATAGGATGGGGCGATTCAGAAAATAATGATTTCGGAAATCAAGATAAATTAAAATATTTAGCAGAACAATATCATTTCTCAATAAAACTTCTTGTGCAAGAACAATCAACAGAACAAAATCCAGTGATATTCCAACTATATGAACTAAAGAGAATTTTAGAAGAATGCAGAATTTTTAGGAGAGAATAAAATGAGAAATAAACTTCAGATAGCAGTTTTTGGCTCAGACGGTGATCATTGCACTAAAAAATCTTCTAAAGATATCCAACAATTAACAGAACTCCAACAAGCATTATTGCAGAATGGTTTTAATCATCTTAAAACAGCTGGTGTTCTAGTCTATGTGACCTGTGCATTGAATAGATATGAGAATGAAGATGTAATCGCAAGATTTCTAGATTCAAATCCTTCTGCAAAAGTTGAAATTCCAGAACTGGATAGATTTGATATAGATTATAACGCTTCGAATCTCGGTATAAGAATAACTCCTGGAAAAACCAGAGGATTATATTTTACTAAAATTAGGAAGACAATTGGCGAGTAAATTACCAAGAGAAGGTATGCTAAAATAAAATTTTCCTATTTTCCCGAATTTTTTCCATTAATCTCAGTTATTCCTGAATCTTTTTCGAACAAATCATACTATCTTTCCATTTTTCTGAAATATCTTCAGCTTTTTTGTGCTTGATTTTATTAAACACTTCTTCTCAATTTTATCTTATGTTTACGCTAGCACAATATTTAAATATATGGTTAGTCTTACCATATAATGATGGTGAGATCATCTACGAATATGATTACACCAATGGATATTTCAGAGAGAAGATAATTATTAGGTCAGTTCCTTTTACAGAAACGCACCCATATACAATAAAATGTTCATTAGTGCTGATTGATATTAGAAATGGTAAACGATTGATATGTTTTGATAACCATCATGGAAAAGGATATCATTTTCATAGGTTAGGGAGAGAATTTCCTTATGAGTTCACTGATATTTGGCAATTAATCAATGATTTTTATCAAGAAGTTGAAAAAGTGAAATGGAGGTTATGAATTATGAAATTACATAAAAATATGCACATCCTTATCGAACCAAAGGAAAACGGATTAATTCGTTTTGCTCAGGTATACAACAAAGTAAGTAGAGGAGAATATGTTAAACCATGGAAAGGAATTGGCTTTCCTAATCTTGCAGAATTCAGAAGAACATTTACTGACAAACGAGTCGAATTATTAAAAGCAATTAAAAAGCATGAGCCTAAATCTATCTACGGACTTGCAAAGATTTTAAAAAGAGATTATAAAAATGTGTATGATGATGTAAATTATCTTGCAAATTTTGGTCTTATTGAAAGAACAGGTAATAATTTATTTGTTGGCTATGACAAAATAACCATGGAATGTGGTTTATAATAACCGTTGTCGTAGTTAACACGAGTCCGGATTACAGAGCTTAGTATTTGCTGAACGAACGGTGAATTAATTTGTCGGTGAATTAATTACGAAGTAATTATGGCTACTTTCACAAATTATGGCTTTTACCATGAGTTCGCAAATACTAAAGAAATACTAAAAACATATAAATACCAAAAGCATTCTTTATCGCATGCAAGAGTTAAAACAGCAAGAATTAAAATGTAAGAAATGCAATATGCCAATGAAACGGTTGCATGACATTAAATTTGGTTCAGCTGCATACAAACAATTTAAATGCGCAATCTGCAATACAATCGAATATCAGGTAATTGGAGTAAGATAAAATAATTTTCAGAGTAATAAACAGAATAAAGGTGTACACAATGAACAATGATAATAATCAATTAAAAAGCAAGAATTTTTCACATAAACAAGAAGGATTAGCTCCTTTATCGTCAGTAATTACAGCTTCAGCATTACTACATGAATTTAACTCAACAACAGAATATCTTGATGCTCTTTTAACAGCTAGAAATGATGCTTTTGTACAGCAATCAAAAGATGACTTCAAAGCTTTGAAAAAGTTCAATCAGTTGTTGATGAAGTAACTTATTTCTTATTTGTCATCACCCACATATGACATCCATTTCACCCAAAGGTTTATATATGAGATTTAATAAAATACCTTAAACATGGGTCAACAAGAAGTATATAACTTTTTAAAAGATAATAAAGGCAAATGGTTCACATCTAAACAGATTAGTGAAAACATCAATGTTTCTATAGGCAGTGTTACTATGAGCCTTAAAAAACTGCGAAAATCTCAGTTAGTTAAGTACAGAAATACTGGCAAAAGAAATGAGTTCCAGTATATGTACAAATAAAGAATATTAATAAAATGATTATATTATTTCAACACTTTATCACAATCAAAGGTACAAACATCTCTTCTTTGCTAGTTCCGCCATGATTCCCTATGTGGAATGATCTTTCTTCACCAAGTAATTCATCAAAAATGATATAGTTCTCTTTCATGATAAGTGTATAATCTCCAATTCTCTCAGCTAGTCGAGGATTCTCCAAACCTAATCCAAAATATCCCTTTCTAACCAATTCTTCACTTTTATACAATTTACACTCTTTTCTAAACTTCTGTTTGACATACTGCTCAAATTGCTTTGTTTTATTTGGACGAACATAACAATATGCGACTCTTCTTTCTCCAGTTAATGGCATAACTAATGTTTCCTGTAATTTTGGATGGTCTTTGAGAAAAATTGTTCTTTCTTTTGAAGTATCAATCAGTCCATGGTCAGCAGTTACAATTATTACAGTATTTGTTCCGCTAAGCTGTTTTGCTAATGCATTTATTTTCATATTTAGTCGTTTGAAATGTTTCAATGTTATTTTGCTAGTTGTTCCATAATGATGGCAGTATGAATCAAAATAAGGCCAATAAGCATAAATAAACTTTCTCTTTTGCTTGTTTTGGTTATTATGCACATTTCTAACAATATGTTTTATTGTTTTGCAGCATTGATTTAAGTTCTTATATGCATAACGCTTGGCTTTATTTGTCATAACAATAGAATAATCAGAGCTGATAATATCTAATCCATTCACAATATATTTTGCCGCGTTAATCTTTTCAAAAATTGATTTTTCGCAGAAAATCAATTTTGGATCAACATTTGTCTTGCTAAATGGCACTCCTCCAATTCTTGGTGTAAACTGTAATATTGTACTGACTATCCCTAACTCTTTAAGATACATATACCATCCAGTCAAAGCATGTTGTTGTGGCGCAGCACCTGTGTTAAATGTAGTGATTGCTGCTGCAGTTGTTGAAGGAAACACAGAAGTAATCTTTGCTCTGCAATTTATCTGCAGGACTGAATCTTTTATCTTTTTGCCATATCTCTGCAGATATTCATAGCCTAAACCATCAATTACAAAAAAGACAATATTTGTTGTTTGCTTTAGTTCCAAAGCAGGAATCTGCTGTAATGCCTTGTAAGGTGATTTATAATTTTGATTATATGATTGTATGATAGAAGTCATCAGATTGACAATACTATTCTTGTAGTCTGGAAGTGGCATGATATTATTTCAGAAGTTATTACTTTAAATACTTTTTTGATTGCATTAAACAGAACAAGATATATAGTGAATTTGGAGGGTAAACCTATATTTTACCAATTCATAGTGAATCTCATTCGTAATTTTGATTATAGTGTTTGCTGAGTGAGTAAAGCGAACTCGCAAATACTAAAAACATATAAATCCCTCCATTCTTTAGTATTCTATGGCAAACAATAAACCAAACAATGCGATGATTACAATCGAATTTCCTGACGGCTCAAAACGCCAATTTCCAGAGAATACAACAGGATTGCAGATAGCAGAATCTATCTCACAAGGATTAGCAAGAGAAACGCTTGCAATTAAATTCAATGATAAGATAATGGATGCATTTTTGCCTTTGCAAGAATCAGGAAAACTAAAATTATTAACATTCAAAGACAAAGAAGGATTAGAAGTTTTCCGTCATTCAACAGCACATCTATTAGCGCATGCAGTGATAGAATTATTTCCAGAAGCAAAGCTGACAATTGGTCCAGTTGTTGAAGAAGGTTTTTTCTATGATATAGACCACCCTGCATTTCATCCTGAAGATTTAGAAAAGATTGAAAAAAGGATGAAAGAAATTGTTGACAGAAAACTAGAGATTTCAAGAAAAGAATATCCTATTGGAGAGGCATTGAAATTATTTGAAAATAATCCTTACAAGATTGAACTAATTAAGGAACAAGCTAATAATGGTGAAAAAACAGTTTCAGTGTACCATCAAGGCAAGTTCTTCGATCTTTGCACAGGACCGCATGTGCCAAACACAGGCAAGATAAAAGCAGTCAAATTGATGAAGCTTGCTGGAGCGTATTGGAGAGCAGATGTGAAGAATAAACAATTGCAAAGGATTTATGGCATTAGTTTTGCCGATAAAAAAGATCTAAATGAATACTTACGAGTATTGGAAGAAGCAAAAAAACGTGACCACCGTAAATTAGGGAAAGAATTGGATTTATTCTTTTTCTCAGATTTGGTCGGAGCAGGATTAACTTTATGGACGCCAAAAGGCACGATGCTTCGAAATTTGTTGGATGATTATGTTTGGCAGCTTCGTAAAGAAAGAGGTTATCAAAAAGTAACCATACCCCATCTAACAAAAAAAGATCTTTATATGACAAGCTGGCATTGGCAAAAATATTCAGAAGATCTTTATAAGATAAAAACAAGAGACGGACATGAATTTGCCATGAAACCAATGAATTGTCCGCATCACACGCAGATCTATGGGCATATACAGCGCAGTTATAGGGAGCTTCCCCAAAGATATACAGAAACAACAATGGTTTATAGAGATGAACAAACAGGCGAATTATCAGGATTATCGCGCGTGTTGTGTATTACACAGGACGATGCGCATGTATTTTGCAGAGAATCTCAGCTAAAAGAAGAGTTTTTTAAAATATGGGATATCATAAATCTTTTCTATGAATCATTTGGATTTGATTTAAAGATAAGACTTTCACTGCATGATCCGCAGCAATTTAATAAATACGTAGGTTCTAAAGAAAGTTGGGAATTTGCAGAGAACCAATTAAGGCAATTTGTTAAAACAAGAAGATGTGAAGCAGTTGAAGTTATAGGTGAGGCTGCATTTTATGGTCCTAAAGTAGATTTTATTGCGCAGGATTCATTAGGAAGAAAATGGCAGGTTGCAACAATTCAGATTGATAGGAATATGCCGGAAAGGTTTGATTTGTTTTGTATGAATGAAAAAGGAGAAAAAGAGAGAATTACTATGATTCATGCAGCAATTATGGGCTCAATTGAAAGATTTTTGTCTGTGTTGATCGAGCATTTTGCAGGCAAATTTCCATTATGGCTCTCACCTGAACAAGTAAGGATTATTACAGTTTCTGATACATTTAATTCATATGCAGAAAAGCTGCAGTCAAAGTTTTTAGAAAACAATATCCGTGCAGAAATAGACAGCAGAGCAGAGACTGTGAACAAAAAGATAAGAGAAGCGCAGCTTGATTATATTCCTATCATCTTAACTGTTGGTGAAAAAGAAGTTGCAAACAATACTGTTGCTCTCCGCACATTAGACGGAGTAGTTAAGTTTAACGTTTCAGTTGACGATTTAATCAAGAGATTGAATCTGTTAATTAAAGAGAGAAAGTTGAAGATTGAAATTTAAAATTATTTGCATGCAATAAATATGTACGAACAGATGGCTGTTCTCGCAAATGATTCAAATATAAAAAAGATGCTTTTAGATATTGCTAAAGAGCAGGTTCAAGAACTTGAGAAAGGAAAGGAAGAAGTCAAAAAGGAAGTAGGTGAATGAATATAAGATAGCAATAGCAAGATACTTTTTCAGAAATTACTATATTCTTTCAATCCCTTATCTTTGAACTCACAGGATCTCGAAACGGATCAACTATCTTCTTTCCAGAATCATGACAATCTTTACAGAGAATCAGATGTTTTTTTGGCGCTCCTTCAAGATGTCCCATGATTTGATGTTCATCGCAGACATATCTCTGGCAGGCATCACAATAATAAGTAGTATGAAAACCGCAAATATAACATGGTCTATCAACAACATATCGAAATCCCATAATTATCTCCTCAGTAAATAAAAATAAATTGTAGACAAAAAATATTATATCAATTCATCTAACTTTCCTTTTTGTCCAGCAGCAGCTTTCTCTCCCTTTGCTTTGCTTGCTAATTCCTTAGCTTTTGCTTCTAAATCAATACCTAAATCTTTCAATGCTTTGATATGCATCTGCATAAGTTGATCGACAATGGCAACAATTTTAGCCATTTCTTCTCGTTCTTTTGCTAAAGTTGCTAATGCTCCTTTATGGAATCCAATCTGTTCATCTTTACTTATTTCAATTTTGTCTGCTTTTTGTTCTTTTGTCATAAAAAACTCACTCCGTTCATTTCATATTTTATCTGCATTTTTATTTGTTTACTTTTTATTAATCATTTCCTTTTCTTTTTGATTCAACTGCCGCAGTACTTTTGCTGGGTTTCCAACAACAACTGAATCTGCTGGAACATCTTTTGTCACAACTGCTCCTGCACCAATGATGCTGTTTTCTCCAATAGTAACTGGTAAAATTGTTGCATTTGATCCAATACTAGCTCCTTTCTTTATAATAGTTCTCTTCCAGTTCTTTGGATCTCCAGAAGGAGGCAGTAAATCATTGATAAACATAACACCATGGCCGACAAAAACATTGTCTTCGATTGTAACAAGCGAACAGATAAACGAATGACTCTGTATTCTGCAATTATTTCCTATTGCAACATCCTTTTGTATCTCAACAAAAGTTCCAACCATGCAATTATCTCCGATTGTGCAGTCATAAATATTGACAAAATTCCATATTTTTGTATTCCTACCAATAAAACAATTATTAATCAGTTGGTGTTGATTTGGTTGATATTGCTGCTCTGATTTTTGTTGTACTTTTTGTTCTGCCATAATATCATAAAGATTACTTACTATTTTATATAGTTAATTGTTTGCTTATTCGCTATCGTTCATTATACAAGAACAGAATGCAATTTATTTTCTAACCAACATCTTTTTGTTCATTACTTTGCTCGCATTAAGAATTTCAACACCTACTAACTTTCCTGATTTATCATAGTCTAATATTATATTATCATCTACTTCAACTGTTTTCTTAACTTCTCCATCTTTGATAGGATACTGCAGATAGACATAAGCAGCATCTACTTCTTTGTCATATTCAAATTTCATTATCATATTATATCACAGTTATTATCTTAATAAAATTTTCGTTTTGTGTAAAGATAATCTTAATACTTCTTGAATCTACAATCGCTTCAGCTTCCATTACATCATCATCATATTTCTTAATATGTATGGGATGTTGAAGAACATATAAAATATGTATATCTGATATACCTCTTTGTTTCATTCTGATAATAGCATGATTTGAAAATTCTAACAGCATATTAGCACCTTTATTAGAATTAATGTTGCTCTTTAATAACGCTATTTGAGACTTTTCCGAAGAATCTCTTAAATAATGATAAATCTTCTTGGTATGTACAAAAGTTATTTGAAAACATTGATCATTTTTGAAAGAAATTCGAGAAACATGGAAATTTTACACTAGTATTTCTTGAGTGAACTCAAAAATACTAATCTTAATAAATCACACCACATTCTCTCATTTACATGCTCCTTGGTAAAATCATTGGTAAAACTTCTACGCAACGATTTGAATTTTACGTAGAGACTGAAACAAAAAAGTTTGAATACATTACAGTTAATCATCCAAGCTACAACAAAGTGCTTTGCCAGATAATAGAGCTAGAAAAAACAGCAGCTCATATTACTGCAAAATGTAATATAATTGGTTACAAAGATGATCAAGGAAAGATTGCACAGATTAGAATTCCTTTTGATATTGGTTCTGAAGTATTGAAGGCAGAAGAATATTTTATTAAGGAAATAATAACAATTGAAAGTAAAAATAAGCTTGCAGCATATCTTGGAAATTTAGACGGCAGTGCAATTCCAGTTTATTTAGATCTCAACAAATTGCTAACAAAACATATTGCAGTGCTTGCAAAATCAGGCTCAGGAAAAAGTTATTCTGTCGGTGTTCTTTTGGAGGAGATGATCGAGAGAAAAGTTCCTCTGATAATCATTGATCCTCATGGAGAATATTCATCATTAAAAGATCCAAACAGCAATAAAGAGGATATTGCAAGACTGCAGAAACTTAATCTAAAGCCAAAAGGTTATAGCAATAGGATTGAGGAATATGGTGATCCAGAATTAAAGAATGATATAAAACCAATATTGCTCAACGAACATTTAACAACAGAAGAATTGCTGCAAATATTTCCGACAAAATTAAGCAATGCTCAGCTTGCTATAATTTACACAGCAATCAAAGACATGGTTGATGTAACTGTTGATTCTTTAATTTTAGAGATGCATAAAATAGACAATAATCTCAAATGGAATATTATCAATGTGTTAGAGTATCTCAAGAGCTTAAAGATATTCTCGACAAATCCAACACCATTTAATGAATTGATCCAGCCAGGAAAATGTTCTATTATCAATCTAAAGGGAATTGCTCCAGAAATACAAGAGATTATTGTCTACAAATTATTAAAGGATCTTTTTATCGAGAGAAAAAAAGACAAGATTCCGCCATTTTTTGCAGTTATTGAAGAGGCTCACAATTTTGTTCCAGAAAAAGGTTTTTCAGAGGCAAAATCAGCGCATGTACTAAAAACAATTGCAAGCGAAGGAAGAAAGTTTGGTTTAGGATTATGCATCATTTCTCAGCGTCCTGCAATTGTTCAAAAAACAGTTTTATCGCAGTGTACAACACAAATAATCTTAAAAATCACAAATCCAAATGATCTTAAAGCAGTTGCAGCATCTGTTGAAGGTATCACGATGGAAACAGAATCAGAGATAAAAAATCTGCAGATAGGCACTGCATTAGTCACAGGCATTGTTGATCTTCCTCTTTTTGTAAATATTCGTCCAAGAAAAACAAAACACGGCGGAACAGCTGTTGCAATTGTAAAAGAAGATGGAGAAAACTTCTTCGAGGATTTGAAAGAGTTCAGAGAAAAAGAGATCCTTCCTTTGATTGGGCTAATAATAAAAAAAGAGGATATCCTTGCAAAATACAAAGGCAGAAAAAGTTCTCAAATTTCTCAAAATCTTGAAACTCAGACTAATCCTCAAATAAATCCTGTTGTTAATCTAATCCCTTGCTTTCTTTTTCTCTGTTCAGAGGAGCGTAATAAGCAGAAGATAGAATACACAATTCTTGTAGAGATGATACATGGCGAGGTTGTTACAAATTATATTTCTTTTGATGACAAACAGAAAAAAACATTATTATCTTCAGCAGCATTGCCTGAACTGGACAAGCTTTCAAAAAACGAGCTTCTTATCTTAGAAGCAGCATTTCATCTGAAAGAATTCAACAGGATTCATTTAATCTCAAAAGTAGGAGTTAATTTCGAGATAGACAAAACAATTGAGAAGCTTCTTAGTATGCAATATTTAGAGAAAGTTAACGATATTTTATATAAAGTTAGTGAGAGATATATTCTCAGCCAATTGTCAAAATACAGTTATCAACAAAAGATAGAATTCAAAGAATTAGATTATGACAAAAAGCTAGAGAAATGCAAAAATGTTGATAAGATCAAAGAACGATTATCTAAATTCACAGAAATAAAAAATTTAAGAGAATGTTGGTTGGTAAGGTATGAAATAAATTAAAGATTCATAACAATTTATTGAACTTAGATTCAGCTCAACACCTTATTATTCTTCATATTATCTCTTATATAATGCAGTGATTTTCCATATCTAAACAATTTTCTTTCAGCGTTCTTTCGTGTATGATAAACATTTTCATCAACACGTTTCTTTAACATATCTGGTTCAAATGGTTTAGTTATGTATTCATCAACGTCAACTTTTATTGCTTGCTTCAGATCTTCAATCTCATGTTTAGCACTGAGCATAATTACAGGAATATTTTTTGTTTCTTCATTTTCCTTGATTTTTCTGCATACTTGATAGCCGTCCATTCCTGGCATCATTATATCAAGAATGACAAGATCAGGTTTTTCTTTGATTAATTCTAATGCTTTCATTCCATTTTCTGCTTTGATGATATCATATTCTTGATTCAGAGTAAGATCTATTAATTCTCTTATAGTATATTCATCGTCAACAATTAGAATCTTTTTTCGCATTAGTTTATTCACCAGTTTATTATTATAAGCTGCACTGGTTTAATAATCTTTCGATAAATTATTTTAAAAACTTTTAAATAGTACTTGAAAATCTTATTATTGTTATTGCCCCGCCTAGCTCAACGGTTAGAGCGTTCGGCTGTAGACGTTGCTTTGAGGTGTCGATTGACTTAGATGATAAGCAACCAGCTGATACCGAAAGGTTCCTGGTTCGAATCCGGGGGCGGGGACTTTTTTTTAAATTTTTCTTTATTATTTTTTTGCACAATTATTGTATTTGTTTTTGTTTCAGCCTTTCTCAATTATCTCATTTTTTGTTTTTTTCGCAGAAAAAAACAAAAAATTGAGTAAGCTTTATAAATAGAGAAAAAACTTCAATATAAATGGTGAAAATGGGTTATATCCTTGCTAATATCTAAATAAGACAAAATAAGGTTTAGATAGAACTATGCAAGACGATAAATAACTCATTTTGCAAATAACTGCCCTGGTAGTGTAGACTGGCCTATCATGAAGCCCTGTCGAGGCTTCGACCCGGGTTCAAATTAAGCAATAGCCAAAAAAAGAGTTGAGCTGCTGCTTATGAATGTCCCGGCCAGGGCGTTTGGGCCAGTAGCTCAGCCTGGTAGAGCACTCGACTTTTAATTGCAGATTTGCAATAAGATATCGAGTGGTCGCGAGTTCGAATCTCGTCTGGCTCATCATATTCACTGCATAAAAACAATATGAATATCAATGACAAAAAGCAAGTGAGATTTCAGCAAAGTCG